>JAYVWX010000088.1:0-10448 GCA_043785715.1 Novosphingobium sp.
GCAAGCAAACCATCCGCGCAGCGCGCGCGGGGGATGCTGGTCGGGTTATTTCGCGGCTTTGGCGGCCTTGTTGACCTCGCGCCGGGCGGTTTTCTTTTCGTGCTCGCTGGGCTGGGCCTCAGGCAGTTCGACCGAACCGCCGGTCTTTTCCACAGCTGCGCGCGCGCCCTTCGAGACACCGGCAACGGCAAAGCTCGCCTTGGCGGAAAAGTCACCCTTGGCGAGCAACCGTACCCCGTCCTTGCCGCCGCGGGCCAGACCGGCCGCTTTCAAGGCGGCATGATCGATTACTGCACCGGCATCGAGCTTGCCGGCGTCGATCGCCTTCTGGACCAGGCCAAGATTCACTTCGGCAAAATCCTTGGCGAAGATGTTGTTGAAGCCGCGCTTCGGGATTCGCATGTGCAGCGGCATCTGGCCGCCTTCGAAGCCGTTGACCGAAACCCCCGAACGCGCCTTGGCGCCCTTCTGGCCGCGCCCGGCGGTCTTGCCCTTGCCCGAGCCGATGCCGCGCCCGACGCGCATACGCCCCTTGCGGGCACCTGCATTATCACGAAGATCGTTGAGTTTCATGTCGTTGCACTCGCTTTCGCTTTAGTCGCGCTATGGTCCCGGTTGCCGGCAAATCTTGCCGACCAACTGAAGCCGCATTTCAAATCAGTCGATCACCGCCACCATATGCGGCAGCTTGGCGATCGCGCCGCGCACTTCGGCGGTGTCTTCCAGCTCGACGACGCGGTGCATCTTGCCGAGACCGAGTCCGATCAGGGTTTTCTTTTGATGCGCCGGTCGGCGGATTGGCGAGCCGATCTGCTTGATCCTGACTGTCTTTTTTTCGGATTTCGGGGCCATCTCGCTTACTCCGTAATCGCCGCAGCGTCGGCTTCCGCCTCGACCGGGCTGGCGCCGCCGCGACCAAGCAGGTCGGCAACCTTTTTGCCGCGGCGCTGCGCCACCGATTTGGGCGAAGTCTGGTCGGTCAGCGCGTCGAAGGTGGCGCGGACCATGTTGTAGGGATTGGATGAGCCGATCGACTTGGTCACCACATCGGCGACCCCCAGGCTCTCGAACACCGCGCGCATCGGGCCGCCGGCGATGATGCCGGTGCCGGCGGGCGCCGAGCGAAGGTTGACCTTGCCCGCACCGAACCGGCCCTTGCCGTCATGATGCAGCGTGCGGCCTTCCTTGAGCGGCACACGGACCATTTTCTTCTTGGCGGAAGTGGTCGCCTTGGTGATCGCCTCGGGAACTTCGCGCGCCTTGCCATGGCCGAAACCGACCCGGCCCTTGCCGTCGCCGACCACGACCAGCGCCGCGAAACCAAAGCGCTTGCCGCCCTTTACCGTCTTGGAGACGCGGTTGATGTGGACCAGCTTCTCGATCAGCTCTTCGCCGCCGTCATCGTCGCCGCCGCGACCGCCGCGACGGTCATCGCGCCGCCCGCCGCCACCGCGGTTATCGCGGCCGCCTCGGTTATCGCCGCCGCCACGGCCCCGGCCAGCACGCGGGGGCCGAGCTTCGCCACCGGTGTCTCCGCCTTGCGGACGGTCAACGGCAATCGGCGCGCCACCGGCATCGGGAGCGGTCGGCTCAGGGCCAGTGTTATCGGTGTTGCTTGCGTCAGCCATCATCAGAACTCCAGCCCGCCTTCACGCGCGGCGTCGGCCAGCGCCTTGACGCGGCCATGAAACAGAAACCCGCCGCGATCGAACACCACGGAGGTCACACCGGCCTGCCGGGCGGCCTCGGCCAACTGCTTGCCGACACTGGACGCAGCCTCGACCGTAGCGCCCGCGGTCTTGGTGCCCTTGGCTAACGACGAGGCGGAGGCCAGGGTGCGGCCGGCGCTGTCGTCGATGATCTGGGCATAGATGTGCCGGCCCGAACGATGGACCGAAAGCCGCGGACGGCCGCCAGCGCGCGCCTTGAGCGTGGTGCGGACCCGGCGCCGACGCCGGTCGAATAGCGAGAGCTTGGCCATTACTTCTTCTTCCCTTCCTTGCGGAAGATGTACTCGCCGCGGTATCTGATGCCCTTGCCCTTATAGGGTTCGGGCTTGCGCCAGCGGCGAATCTCGGCGGCAACCTGGCCGACCTTCTGCTTGTCGATCCCGGAAATTTCGATCGTGGTGTTGTCCGGGGTCTTGATGTCGATGCCTTCCGGCACCTCGTAATCGACGTCGTGGCTGTAGCCGAGCTGCAGTTTGAGCTTGCGCGGCCCCTGCGCATTGGCGCGGTAGCCGACGCCGGTGATCTCCAGCACTTTGGTATAACCCTGGGTTACTCCGGTCACCAGATTTTCAACCAGCGTGCGTTGCATGCCCCAGAAGGCGCGCGCGCCCTTGGTGTCATTGGCCGGCTTGACCAGGATGCTGTCGCCATCGACGGTATAGCTGATCTCGTCGCGCAGCTTCAGCGTGAGCGCGCCCTTGGGGCCCTTCACGGTGAGGAGGCCATCCGCGATGCCGGCGCTAACACCGTTCGGGATGGCAACCGGACGTTTGCCGATGCGGCTCATCAGTACACCTCCGCCAGCACTTCGCCGCCGACGTTCTGCAAGCGCGCTTCGGCATCCGAAAGCACGCCGCGCGGCGTCGAGACGATGGTGATGCCCAGCCCGTTGCGGATCACCGGCAGCTCGCGGCTGCCCGAATAGACCCGTCGGCCCGGCTTGGACACGCGGGCGACATGCTTGATCGCAGGTTCGCCCTCGAAATATTTGAGCTCGATGCGCAGCTGCGGGTGAACGCCCGTGGCGTCCTCGCTGTAGCCGCGGATATAGCCTTCGCGGTGTAGCACCTCGAGCACGCGGGCGCGCAGTTTTGAGGCCGGCGAAAGGACAGTGTCCTTCTTCGCCCGCTGGCCGTTGCGGATGCGGGTGAGCATGTCACCCAGGGGATCGGTCAATGCCATCGCTAATTCCTATCCCGTCCTTACCAGCTCGACTTGGTCACGCCGGGGATCATGCCCTTGTTGGCGAGATCCCGCAGCTCGATCCGGCAGAGGCCGAACTTGCGATAATAGCCGCGCGGGCGGCCGGTGGTGGCGCAGCGGTTGCGCACCCGGGTAGGGTTCGCATTGCGCGGCAGTTCGGCCATCTTCAGCCGCGCCATCAGCCGCTCGGTATCGTCGAGCGACTTGTCGACCGCCTGGGCCTTTAGCGCGGCATATTTGGCCGCATATTTCACAACGAGCTTTTTGCGGCGCTCGTTTTTGTTAACGGAACTCAGTTTCGCCATGGACTTAAGCTCTCTTCTGCAAATCTGGGGAGTCTCAAGGACTCTTAGGCGGCTTGCTGTTCTTCAACAGCTTCCGGCGGGAACGGGAAACCGAACAGACGCAGCAGCTCGCGCGCTTCGTCGTCGGTCCGGGCGGTGGTGGTGACCATGATATCCATGCCCCGCACCTTGTCGATCTGGTCGTAGCTGATCTCGGGAAAGATGATCTGCTCTTTCAGGCCCATCGCGTAATTGCCGCGCCCGTCGAAGCTCTTCGGGTTGAGCCCGCGAAAATCGCGGATGCGCGGCATGGCAACAGTGATCAGCCGATCAAGAAATTCATACATGCGCTCGCGGCGCAGTGTGACCTTGCAGCCGATCGCCATGCCCTCGCGCAGCTTGAACTGGGCGACCGATTTCTTCGCCTTGGTAATCACCGGCTTTTGCCCGGCGATCAGCGCCATTTCCTCGGCGGCGATGGTGACCTTCTTGCGGTCCTGCGTGCCTTCGCCGACGCCCATGTTGATCGTGATCTTTTCGATCCTGGGCACTTCCATATGGTTTGCATAGCCGAAACGCTCGGTCATCGCCTTGGTAATGACGTCCTGGTAGCGCTGCTTCATCCGCGGTGTGTAAGTCTCAGCCATCGATCGTTTCCCCGGACTTGACGGCGACGCGCAGCTTCTTCCCGTCCTTCACTTCGAAGCGCACGCGGGTTGGCTTGCCATCTTTCGGATCGGCGAGCGAAACCTTGGAAATATGCATCGGCGCCTCGCGGCGATCGATGCCGCCCTGCGGCTCGGACTGCGTCGGCTTGCGGTGGCGGGTGGCGACATTGACGCCCTGCACCAGCAGTTTTTCATCCTTGGGCATGACCTGCAGCACCGTGCCGGTGCGGCCCTTGTCCTTGCCCGAACGGACGACGACGCTGTCACCCTTCTTGATCTTTGCGGCAGCCATCACAGCACCTCCGGCGCGAGGCTGATGATCTTCATGAAACCGCGTCCGCGCAGCTCGCGCACGACGGGGCCGAAAATGCGTGTGCCGATCGGCTCTTCGTTCTTGTTGATCAGTACCGCGGCATTGGTGTCGAAGCGGATGACGCTGCCATCGGTGCGGCGCACTTCCTTGCGGGTGCGCACGATCACCGCGCGGTGAACGTCGCCCTTCTTGACCCGGGCACGCGGCTGGGCTTCCTTGACCGACACCACGATGACGTCGCCGACGCCGGCCGTGCGCCGCTTCGAGCCGCCCAGCACCTTGATGCACTGGACGCGCTTCGCGCCGCTGTTATCCGCGACGTCGAGATTGGACTGCATCTGGATCATCGATCCGGTTCCTTCTCAGTCGGCTTGCCGGGATGCCCAAAAACCTTGGCCCGGTAGTTCCAGAATTCTGTCCGCCCATTTTGCCGGGCGGACCACTCAAACGTCGGCTTCGACCGCCGCCGTCTTGCTTGCCGTGACGCGATCAAGCACCTTCCAGGTCTTCAGCTTCGAAATCGGGCGGGTCTCTTCGATCCGCACGGTCTCGCCAGCCTTGACCGAATTATCCTCGTCGTGGGCGTGATACTTCTTCGACCGGCGCATGATCTTGCCGTAAAGCGGGTGCTTCACCTTGCGCTCGACCTTCACCACCACGGTCTTGTCTGCCTTGTCGGAGACCACCGTTCCTACCAGAATACGCTTCGGCATGACTGTTTCCTTACGCCCCAGTGGACGTTTTTGCCGCGGCCGAGCCAGATTTCTCTGGCTTGGTGCGCTCGATCTGCAGCGTCTTGATGCGGGCGATGTCGCGGCGCACTTCCTTGATGCGCGCGGGACGCTCAAGCTGGTTGGTCGCCGCCTGGAACCGCAGGTTGAACGCCTCGCGCTTCAGTTCGGCCAGATCGCCGGACAGCTGGTCGTCACTCTTGACGCGCATGTCCTCGACCTTGTTGGATTTCTTCGCAACCATCATACCGCTCCCAGATGCGAGGTGTCACCCAGGCGGGCGACGACCTTGACCTTGATCGGCAGCTTCATTGCCGCGCGCTGGAAGGCGACCGCCGCGATCGCGCCGGGAACCCCGTCGAGTTCGAACAGGATACGGCCCGGCTTGACCCGCGCCGCCCAATATTCGACCGCGCCCTTACCCTTGCCCTGGCGGACTTCGGCGGGCTTCTTCGACACCGGGACATCCGGGAAAATCCGAATCCAGAGCCGGCCCTGACGCTTGATGTGCCGGGTGATCGCGCGGCGAGCCGCCTCAATCTGACGCGCGGTAATCCGCTCCGGCTCCATTGCTTTCAGGCCATAAGAACCGAAATTGAGATCGGTGCCACCCTTGGCGTCGCCCTTGATCCGGCCCTTGAAGGCTTTGCGAAACTTGTGTTTTTTCGGTTGCAGCATGGTTTCTACTCTGCCTTAGCGCCGGTCGGAGGCCGGACGGACGCCGGAGGTTTGCGCCTCCATCATCAGCCGGTCCTGCGCCATCGGGTCATGGCCGAGGATCTCGCCCTTGAAGATCCAGCACTTGATGCCGATGATCCCGTAGGCAGTCAGCGCTTCGGCTTCGGCGTAATCGATATGAGCGCGCAGCGTGTGCGCAGGCACCCGGCCTTCGCGATACGATTCAACGCGGGCAATTTCGGCGCCGCCGAGACGGCCACCGCACGTGATCTTAATGCCTTCGGCACCCAGACGCATGGCAGACTGCATCGCGCGCTTCATCGCCCGGCGAAAGGCGATACGGCGGATCAACTGGTCGGCGATGCCTTGAGCGACGAGTTTGGCGTCGATTTCCGGCTTGCGGATTTCGACGATGTTGAGCTTGACATCGCTCTTGGTCATCGCGGCCAGTTGCAAGCGCAGCTTTTCGATGTCCGCACCCTTCTTGCCGATGATCACGCCGGGGCGGGCCGCATAGATCGAGATGCGGCACAGCTTGGCGGGACGCTCGATAACCACCTTGGAAATAGCCGCCTGCGGCAGCGATTTCATGATGTACTTGCGGATCTTGAGGTCTTCCTCAAGCATCGAGGCGTATTTGCGGCCTTCGGCGTACCAGCGGCTGTCCCAGGTACGGTTGATCTGCAGCCTGAGGCCGATCGGATTGCTCTTGTGACCCATCGCTCAGGCCTCCTGAACTTCGCGGACGACGATGCGCAGCCGTGAGAACGGCTTGAGGATGCGGGTCGACTTGCCGCGTCCGCGCGTATGGAAACGCTTCATGGTGATCGACTTGCCGACGCTGGCCTCGGCAACCACCAGCGAATCGACGTCGAGATTGTGGTTGTTCTCGGCATTGGCGATCGCGGACTCGAGCACCTTGCGCGCTTCCGTTGCCATCGCCTTTGTGCAAAACGCGAGGATGTTCATTGCCTCCTCGGCCCGCTTGCCGCGGATCAGACTGGCGACGAGATTGAGCTTCTGCGCCGACCCGCGAATCTGCGTGCCGACCGAAAGCGCCTCATTGTCCGCCACGCGGCGCGGAGATTTTTCCTTGCCCATCAGCGCTTGCCCTTCTTGTCGGCGGCGTGGCCGGGGAAGGTCCGCGTCGGCGAGAACTCACCCAGCTTGTGGCCGACCATGTCTTCGTTGACCGAGACCGGGATGAATTTGCGGCCGTTGTAGACGCTGAATGTCAGGCCGACGAATTGCGGCAGGATCGTCGAGCGCCGCGACCAGGTCTTGATCGGAGCGGCGCGGGTTGCCTGATCCTGCACCGCTTCCGCCTTCTTCAGCAGGTGCAGATCGACGAAGGGGCCTTTCCAGACGGAACGTGCCATGGCGGCTTACCTCTTCTTCTTGGCGTGACGCGAACGGATGATCATCTTGTCCGTCTGCTTGTTGTTGCGGGTGCGGGCGCCCTTGGTCGGCTTGCCCCAGGGCGTGACGGGATGGCGGCCACCGGAAGTGCGGCCTTCGCCGCCGCCGTGCGGATGATCGACGGGGTTCTTGGCGACACCGCGGGTCAACGGCCGGCGGCCCTGCCACCGGGTGCGGCCGGCCTTGCCGAAGTTCTGGTTCTGGTTGTCGGGGTTCGACACCGCACCGACCGTACCCATGCAATCGCCGCGCAGATAACGCTGCTCGCCCGAATTGAGCCGGACAATAACCATACCGCGGTCGCGGCCGACGAGCTGAACATAGGTCCCGGCGGAACGGGCGATCTGCCCGCCCTTGCCCGGCTTCATCTCGACATTGTGGATGATCGTCCCGACCGGCATCTGGCTGAGCGGCATGGCGTTGCCTGGTTTGACGTCGGTCTTTTCGCCGGCGATCACCGTGTCGCCCTCGGCAAGCCGCTGCGGCGCCAGGATATAGGTCTGTTCGCCATCGGTATATTTGATCAGCGCGATGAAGGCGGTGCGGTTGGGATCGTATTCCAGACGTTCCACGGTTGCGGGCATATCCCACTTGCGGCGCTTGAAATCGATGATGCGGTACTTCTGCTTATGGCCGCCGGCGATGCCCCGCGAGGTGACATGGCCCTTGTTGTTGCGGCCGCCGCTCTTGTGCTTGCCTTCGGTCAGCGCCTTGACCGGCTTGCCCTTCCACAGCGACGACTTGTCGACGAGGATCAGCGCGCGCCGGGCGGGACTGGTCGGGTTATAACTTTTAAGTGCCATGGTTTTCGTCCCTCAGCCCGGGAGGCCGCTGGTGACGTCGATCGACTGGCCTTCGGCCAGCGTCACGATCGCCTTTTTGAAGTCCGAGCGGGTGTAAGGCTTGCCCTTCCACCGCTTGGTCTTGCCCTTCTGGGTGATCGTATTGACCCCGGTCACCTTGACCTTGAACAGCGATTCCACCGCGGCCTTGATCTCCGGCTTGGTCGCCGAATTGGCAACGCGGAAGACCACAGCGTTGAATTCGCTAAGCAGGGTCGCCTTCTCAGTAATGTGCGGAGCAACGATCACGTCGTAATGACGGGTATCGATGCCATCGGCCTTCGCCGCTTTTTTCGTGGCCTTAGCCATTGAAACGCGCCTCCAGTTTTTCGACCGCGGCGCGCGTCAGCACCAGCGTATCATGCCTGAGGATGTCGTAGACATTGGCGCCGACCGCGGGGAGCACGTTGATCCCGACGAGATTGCCGGCAGCGCGGGCAAAGCCCTCGTTCACCGCTTCGCCATCGATCACCAGCACCTTCTTGCCCCAGTTCGCCGTGGCCAGCTGTCCGGCCAATGCCTTGGTCTTGGCGTCCTTGATGTCGAGTGTGTCCAGCACGATGAGACCGTCTTTCGCCTTGGCCGACAGCGCCATCTTGAGGCCGAGCGCGCGGACTTTCTTGTTCAGCGACACGTCGAATTCACGGCGGCGGGCGCCGTGGGCCTTGCCGCCGCCGATGAAGATCGGCGCGGCGCGGTCACCGTGGCGGGCGGTGCCGCCGCCCTTCTGGTTGCCGAATTTCTTGCCGGTGCGGGCCACTTCCGAACGCTCACGCGTGGCGCGGGCGATGCCCCGGCGGTTCTCGAGCTGCCAGGTGACGACCCGGTGGAGAATGTCGGCGCGCGGCTCGACGCCGAACACCGCATCGTCGAGTTCGATGTCGCCCTTGCCGGCCGAGCCATCGAGGTTGGAGACCTTGACCTTCACGATTTAGCCTCCTGACCATCGGTGGCTTCGACGGCTGTGGTGTCTTCCGCAGGCGTGCCGGCAGTTTCGACGATACCTTCGATGACCGGCTCATCGCCGTGGGCCGCTCTCTTGACCGCGCCCGGATAGGGCGCTTCGGCGTGGCGGGCGACCTTCACCGAATCGCAGACGGTCAGCCAGGTGTTCTTCGCGCCGGGCACCGAGCCCTTGACGAAGATCAGCCCGCGCTCGTCATCGACGCGAACGACTTCCAGATTCTGCTGGGTCCGCTCACGGTCGCCCATGTGGCCGGCCATCTTCTTGTTCTTGAACACCTTGCCCGGATCCTGGCGCTGCCCGGTCGAACCCAGCGCGCGGTGGCTGACCGAAACGCCGTGCGATGCGCTCATGCCGCCGAAGCCCCAGCGCTTCATGCCGCCGGCAAAGCCCTTGCCCTGGGTGTGGCCGGCAACATCGACCAGCTGACCCGGAACGAAGTGCGAAGCGGCGATCGCAGCGCCGACATCGAGCAGTGCATCCTCGGCGACCCGAAATTCGCGAACGCGGGCCTTGAGCGGCACCTGCGCCTTGGCGAAGTGCTCACGCTGCGGCTTGGCGACGTTCTTCTGCTTGGCCGTGCCCGCGCCGAGCTGCAACGCGACATAGCCGTCGCGCTCAGCGGAGCGAACCGAAACCACCTGGCAATCTTCTAACGACAGAACAGTGACGGGCACATGGCGCCCGTCCTCCTGGAACAGGCGGGTCATCCCCACTTTTCTGGCGATCACGCCGGTACGCATGATCCAAACTCCTCAACAGAGGCCTGCGAAGCCATTCCCCGCAGGCGTGTCCAACCCATGATATGTGCGAGCCCCGTCCGGGCTGAGTGCCACCTGCAAGAGGTAGCAAGACGGGGGACGCATGCCCGGCAACTTGCCGGCGGTATCCCGAATGGTTTAACCGTCATCCCGGCATTGGCCGGGGCGACGGGCTAGACCGGCCTAGGCCAGTTTGATTTCGACGTTGACGCCGGCTGCGAGGTCGAGCTTCATCAGCGCGTCCACGGTCGTGGCGTTGGGCTGCACGATGTCGAGCAGCCGCTTGTAGGTGCGAACCTCGAACTGCTCACGCGACTTCTTGTCGATGTGCGGCCCGCGGTTGACAGTAAATTTCTCGATCCTCGTCGGCAGGGGAATGGGGCCCCGGATCAGCGCGCCGGTGCGGCGAGCAGTGTCCGCGATCTCGCCGGTCGCCTGGTCCAGCACCCGGTGATCGAATGCCTTGAGGCGAATGCGGATATTCTGCGCGTCCATAACCAACTCCCGATGAGAAAGAGCAAAGCAAAATCGCCATCCCGAGCTTCGCAATTCGAAGGACTGGATGACGGCTGAAAACCGGCCGCCGGAATTCCACCAATTTCTGGCGAATCCCCGGCGGAGCGCGGCCTATATTACTTGGTGATCGCGCTGACAACCCCAGAACCGACAGTCCGGCCACCTTCGCGAATGGCGAAACGCAGACCCGGATCCATCGCGATCGGGGCGATCAGCTTGACGCCGATCGTGACGTTGTCTCCCGGCATCACCATCTCGGTGCCCTCGGGGAGAATAACCTCGCCAGTGACGTCGGTGGTGCGGAAATAGAATTGCGGACGGTAGTTGGCGAAGAACGGC
>JAYVWX010000089.1:0-2441 GCA_043785715.1 Novosphingobium sp.
GCCGGTCCCGCCGACAGGTCAGGCTCTGGATATGCCGGGAGCGCCTGTAAGCCGGGTTCTGTAACGCCGCCCGTATCCTTTTCAGGACGCGGCAGCGCCGGCAGCCATTCCTCTCGGCCTTGCGTTGCCGCAAGGCTCTAGCGACCAACCCGGGCGATCCAGCGCGAAACACGCCGGCCATGGCCCCGTCTTGCAACTGAGACCATGGCGTGCCGCCCCTATTCGGTCTTGCTCCGGGTGGGGTTTGCCATGCCGCTTCCGTTGCCGGTCGCGCGGTGCGCTCTTACCGCACCCTTTCACCCTTGCCTGAGGCCGAAACCTCATCGGCGGTCTGCTCTCTGTGGCACTTTCCCTAAGCTTGGACCCCAAATCCTTCCGGAAATGAAGCCCTTACCCGGCGGGCGTTACCCGCCACCCTCGTTTCGTGGAGCCCGGACTTTCCTCGGCGAAAATTGCTTTCCGACGCGGCTGCCCGGCGCCCCCGGCGCTGCCTATCTACTGCGTCCCTGGTCCCGATCCAAGAGCAGCGCGAAAAGAATTGCCGAGGTCTCGCCGTCGATCGCGCCATCGATGCAGGAGGGCCGCCAGCGGCGCTGAAAGGCGCGCACTGCCGCGAGGCCATCGGCGATGTCGTAGCCGAAGCGTTCCAGCGCCAGATAAAACGCGCTGTCATTGTCATAGGGTGACGGAACCCGCAGGACGGGACGCGGCAGGGCGAGGTGATAACGCGCCAGCAGCTCCCAGTCGAACAGCTCACCCGGATCGTCCTTGCGGGCCGGGGCAACGTCGGAGTGGCCCACGACATTGGCGCGCGGGATGTCATGGCGTTTGACCAGCACCGCGAGCAGAGGGATCAGCGCTTCCATCTGGGCTGCGGGGAATTCCCGGTATCCCCATTCATGCCCCGGGTTGACCAGTTCGATGCCGATGCTGGCCGAATTGATATCGGCAACACCCCGCCAGAATGCGCGGCCGGCGTGCCAGGCGCGCTTGTCCTCACCGACCAGCCGGGTCACCGCGCCGTCCTCATCGATCATGTAATGGGCGGAAACTTTGGCGGCAGCGTCGCACATCCGCGCCAGCGCCTCACCGGCCGTCGGCATGCCGGTGTAGTGAAGCACGACCATCGATACCGGCGCCATGCGCTCGTCCCAATTGGGCGACGGCGCCTCGCGGTGTATCAGCTCGCTCATTGTCCGACCATCCTGAGGAGCGGCGAAGGCGCGTCTCAAAGGACCATCAGCCGGCCGGCAGCACCGCGCCCATCACCAGCGCTTCCTTGGTGAGCGAATATTGCAGGCCCCCGCCCAGCGCGGTCGCAAGCTGGTGCAGCATGGCGGCGGGCGCGGTGCGGCTGGAAAGTTCGCTGTCGGGCAGGGTGCCATCCAGCGCGCGGCCGATGGTTTCATCGAAGGCGATTCGGCTGCCGGCAGCCCGGACGACGATCTCGCTGGCGCCCCCAAATTCATTGGCGCGCAATTCCGCGCCGATATCGAGGGTGCCGCCCCGCACCAGCGCCTCGATGCCGATCAGCGCCAGATTGAGCAGCGTTTTCACCGCCGGCTTGGGCAGGACATCGGCGCCAAACGACCAGTTGACTTCGATCCGCCCGTTGTTGCCGGCCAGCGCATCGACCACCGAGCGCGCCTCCGCGACCTGGACCATATCGCCATATCCGCCGGCCGCTCCGAAGGCGAGGCGGAAGAATTTGAGCTTGTCGGCGGAAATTCTTGCGCTTTGCTCTAGCAGATCGAAGCAGCGCCGGCGCATCTCCGGGTCTTTTTCCTCGGCAATCAGCTCAAGACCATTGGTCATCGCGCCGACCGGGCTTAGCAAGTCATGGCACAGCCGGGAACAGAGCAGACTGGCAAGGTCGAGCGAACTGACAGTCATGAGAAGGCTTTCTCCGGCAAATATTTCGCCCCCCGGGAACCGAGGGGAAGTGGGATGGTCCCTTACGCTGCAACCACGACATAAGAAAGCGCCTCGAAACCCTGTTCCCCGTCGCGCCAGAAGCCGATGGACCCGCCAGCGATAATCGCCCAGGCGCGCGAATCCCCGCTGGCATGCGCGCAATCGGTTGCCGAGGGGACGGGGTGGCCTGCGGGATGCGAGTGGTAATAGCCCAGCAGTTGGAGACCACCTGCCCGGGAGGCGCGGTGAGCGGCGAACAGCGCGGCCGGATCGATCTCGAAATGCCGGGCGGGATCGGGCGCGACATTGACCGCCGGGCGTGCCTCTTCCACCCTGCCGGCGCTGCCCAGCAGCAATCCGCAGCATTCATCCGGCGCCGCCCGCGCCGCTTCCGCCAGCAATGTGGCGATCGCGCCACTTGTCACTTCGAGAACCATGCCCATGTCTGTAGCGATGAGCCAGGGGGAAAGCATCATCGAAGGAGCGATTTCGCCAGGCGGCGAGCGACTGGATAAGGCGCTGGCGGC
>JAYVWX010000090.1:0-11108 GCA_043785715.1 Novosphingobium sp.
ATTTCGAGAGACTATACGGCGTTCGGCCCGAGATCGGCGTTTCGATGCTCGATCAGGTCAGCCATCTTCCCCAGGTTCGCGAAGGCCTGCGGGCGCATTGGCAGCGGGCCCTCAATGGGGAGGAATTCGTCGATGTTTCCACCGCATTCCGCGATGATGAGCACCGTCGCCGTCATTACGAAATTCGCTTTACCCCGCTGCGCGACCCGGCGGGCAAGCAGATCGGCGCCTATCAGTTCGCCTATGACGTCACCGGCCGCGTGGCCGATCAGGAACGGCTCCGCGAGGTCGAAGAGGTGCTGCGCCAGTCGCGGAAGATGGAAGCCGTCGGCCAGCTGACCGGCGGGCTGGCGCATGACTTCAACAATCTGCTGGCCGCGATCAGCGGATCACTGGATATGATCGGCGCCCGGGTGGCGCAGGGCAGGGCGGACGAGGCGGGCGCCTATCTCGAAGCCGGCAAGGCATCGGTCAAACGGGCCGCGGCATTGACCCACCGCCTGCTGGCTTTTTCCCGCCGTCAGACGCTGTCACCCAAGGCGCTGGTGATCGACCGGCTGATAGCCGATGTCGCCGATCTGGTGAAACGAACCGCCGGTCCGGCGATCACGATTGAAACCGATGTGGCAGGTGAACTCTGGCCAGCCCTGGTGGACGCCAACCAGCTCGAAAACGCCTTGCTCAACCTGTGCATCAATTCCCGCGACGCCATGCCCGCCGGCGGCCGAATTGAAATCAGCGCGGGAAATTGCCGGCTCGAAGCCGGTGCCGCCGGGAACGAAATGTTGGAGGCGGGGGATTATGTGGCGATTGGCGTGTCGGACAATGGGATCGGCATCCCGGCCGATGTTATCGATCATGTGTTCGAGCCGTTCTTCACCACCAAACCGCAGGAGGAGGGCACCGGGCTCGGCCTGTCGATGGTTTACGGCTTCGCCCGGCAGTCCGGCGGTACTGTCGCCATCAAATCGCGTACGAACGAGGGGACGCAGGCAACCATTTATCTGCCCCGCCACCTGGGCGAAGTTGCGCCTGCCGAGACGGTGCGTAATCCAGCGCAGGAGGCACTGCCACGCGGCGGCGACATCCTGGTGGTCGATGATGAAATGCTTGTCCGCATGATGGTGGCCGATGGTTTGAGCGACGCGGGCTTTGTCTGCGCGGAAGCCGGGGACGGCGCCGAAGCCATGCGCCATATTGAAAGCGATGCACCGATCGACTTGTTGGTAAGCGATGTCGGATTGCCGGGCGGCATGAACGGCCGCCAGCTCGCCGAGGCCGCCCGCTGCCTGCGGCCGGACCTGAAAGTGCTGTTTATCACCGGCTATGCCGACAAGGCGGTGCTGGAAGATATCGCCTCGCTGGCGGACACCGATGTCATGCTCAAACCCTTCGATATCGACAAGCTGGTACTGAAGGTTGGGGCCATGATCGGATCTGAGCGCGGCATTGGTTAAGTCAGATCAATCGCTACCGTCGCCAACTCATTTCCCATTACACCTTTGCGCATCCTCGCGCTTCGGAGGTTGTCTTGACTAACACGCTTTGTGAAGCTCTCGGCATCGAGTTTCCACTTTTTGCCTTTTCGCACTGTCGGGATGTCGTGGTGGAGGTGTCGAAAGCCGGCGGTATGGGCGTGCTCGGTGCGGTCGATGTACGCTCGCCGGAGGCTTTCGAGGCCGAGCTGAAATGGATCGACGATCATATCGGCGGCAAGCCCTATGGCGTCGATTTCATCGTCCCCAACAATTATGAGGGGAAGGGCAAGGCGGTGACCTCTAACGACGTCGCGATGTCAGTGCCCGACGAGCACAAGGCGTTCGCCCGCTCGATCCTCGAGAGCCACGGCATCGACACGAGCGATCTTACCGACGACCGGTTCGCGCGCGGTTCGAAGATTGGGCGCAACATCCGCGATGAAGGCGCGCAGAGTTTGCTCGACGTAGCACTCCGCCACCCGATCAGGCTGATTGTCAACGCGCTGGGAACGCCTCCTGCCTATATGCTGGAGCGGAGTAAGTCCGCCCATGTGCCGGTGGCCGCGCTGGTTGGTTCGGCAAAGCAGGCGCTGCGTCAGGCGGAAGCGGGCGTGGACATTATCATTGCGGCCGGCACCGAGGCCGGCGGCCATTGCGGCGAGATCGGAACCATGGTCCTGGTTCCGACGGTAATTCGCGCCCTGCGCGCCGCAGGTATCGAGACTCCGGTGTTGGCGGCGGGCGGCATCGTGACAGGCGAACAGATGGCGGCGGCCGTCGCGATGGGCGCTGCGGGCGCGTGGACCGGTTCGGTCTGGCTGACCACACCGGAGGCCGAGACGAGCCCAGCGGTCAAGGAAAAGATGCTGGCCGCGAGCGCCAGCGACACCATCCGGTCAAAATCGCGCACCGGCAAATTCTGCCGTCAGTTGCGGTCGGACTGGACTGACGCCTGGGAAGCCGAAGGCGCGCCCAAGCCACTGCCGATGCCGATGCAGTCGGTGGTGTCGGATACGGCCATGAGCAAGATCCTGAAGCTGGCCAATGGCGGTCACGGCGGCGCGAAAGAATTGGCGAGCTATTTTGTCGGCCAGGGGGTCGGCATGATGAATTTAACGATGTCGACCCGTGAAACCGTCCGTGAATTCATGGAAGACTACATTGCGGCTGTCGACCGCCTGTCATCAAGCATTGCCTGACGAAGTGAACCGGGCAAAAGCTTCGCCGAAGGATGCCGTTCGCGCTCAATGTCAACGCCGCCGTTGACATTGAGATAGGGTTACGGCAGACTTGCTTCAGACAGACTCGCCAGAGGAAAATGGCTTGACGACCCGCGCCGAAACTACCGCAATAACCGATCCAGCGGCGTTTTTTTCCAGTTGGCTCAGCCAGCTTGCGGCGTGTCTTGAGGCTGGCGACGCCAAGGCAGCAGCGGAGCTTTTCGCCAGCGACGGACATTGGAAGGACCTGCTGGCCCTCACTTGGGAACACAAGGTCTTCTCCGGCAGGGAAGAGATCGCCGAAAGTCTCGATCGGGTTCTCAGCCAGATGCGGCCGCGCAACATCCGGTTAGCCGGTTCACGGCCGGCCCCGTCCGCGCAGCGCCGGGCGCGCCGGGAGGTTGTCGAGGGCTATTTCGACTTCGACACCGATGTCGGGCAAGCAACCGCTTTCGTCCGTCTGGTTGCGACCGATCAGGGTCCGGCCGCCTGGATACTGCTGACCACTCTCCAGGAATTGCGCGGGTTCGAGGAGAAGATTGGTACGCGCCGCCCGACAGGCGATGATTATGCAATGAACCTCCACGGACGCAGCTGGCTCGAGGACCGCGAAGAGCGCCGAGGCTTCTCAAACCGCGAGCCGGACGTCATCGTCATCGGCGCGGGTCATTCGGGATTGGTCGCGGCGGCGCGGCTGCGGCAACTGGGCGTCGACGTGCTGGTGGTTGAGAAGCAGCCGCGCGTGGGCGATGTGTGGCGAAATCGTTATCGCTCGCTAACGCTGCACAACGGGATCACGGCTAACCACCTCCCCTATCTGCCGTTCCCGAAAACCTGGCCGTTGTGGCTGTCGAAGGATCAGCTTGCGCTCTGGCTGGAGGTTTATGCCGAGTGCATGGAGCTGGATATCTGGACATCCACCGAGATGTGCGGCGCGTCCTATTGCGATGCGGAGCACCGATGGACGGTGGATATGCGGCTGGCGGACGGATCGGTGGTGCAGAAGCATTGCCGGCATATCGTGGTGGCGAGCGGCGTAAGCGGCAGCATCCCGCACCGCGCCCAGCTGCCCGGGCTTGCGGATTTCAACGGCCGGGTGATGCATTCCAGCGAGTTCGAAGGCGGCGAGAATTATGCAGGCAAGGCCGCGATTGTCGTGGGTACAGGCAACAGCGGTCATGACATTGCGCAGGATCTGGTAGTCAAGGGCGCCAAATCGGTTTCGATGCTGCAGCGCGGACCGACCTGCGTCATCAGCCTCAAACCAGGCGCAGAGATGGTCTACGCCATTTATGGCGAGGGGCAATCTACCGAGGATGTCGATCTGCTCGCCGCCGCCACCCCGTTTCCGCTCCTGACGGAATCCTATCGCTGGATCACGCGAAAGGCGGCGGACCTCGATCGGGACCTGCTGCAGGGCCTGAATGCGCGCGGCTTCAAAACCTTTTTCGGCAGTGACGAAACCGGCTTTCAGATGATGTATATGCGGGGCGGGGGCGGTTATTACATCGACGTGGGCTGTTCAAAATATATCGCCGACGGCACCATCGCCGTTCTCCAGTCGGAGGATAGCGTCCGGTTCGTTGCCGAGGGACTGCAGATGAAGGATGGTACTACCGTGCCCTGCGACATCGTCGTGCTCGCGACCGGCTTCCAGAACATGCAGGAGAACATCCGCGCCATGTTCGGCGTTGCGGTCGCCGACAATGTCGGCAAGGTGTGGGATTTCGACGACGACTATCAAATGCGAGCGATGTGGCGGCGCACGGGACAAAAAGGGCTGTGGATCACCGGCGGTTCGTTGCTCGATTCCCGCATTTTTTCAAAGTTCATGACGCTGGAGATCAAGGCTGAACTGGAGGGACTTCTGCCTGAAAGCGAGGCGCTGCCACTTCGGGCGGGTTCTCGCGAAACTAGACTTACGGTTGGGATGGCATAGGTTCAGCAGGGTCACGGACCGGCTGCGTGGTCCGCAGACGGGTCATAATCAGGCACAAATCAAGGAAGCATTCCAATGACTGCCGGAGAACGTCTTCCAGAGGAAAATTATACTTCGGTGAAGGCAAAGGACGCGCCCGAGATGGCGCGCTTCGACTGGGATGATCCCTTCAGGCTGGAAGATCAGCTGGAGGAAGACGAACGCATGATGCGCGATTCCGCGCGCAATTATGCCGAGAGCAAGCTGGCGCCCCGCGTGATTGCCGCCAATCGCGACGAGCTGGTCGAGCCCGAGATTTTTGCCGAAATGGGAGCAATGGGCCTGCTGGGCGTGACCATCCCGGAGAAATTCGGCGGCCTTGGCGCATCCTATGTCGCATACGGCTTGATCGCGCGCGAAATTGAACGGATCGACAGCGGCTATCGGTCGATGATGTCGGTACAATCCTCGCTCGTCATGTATCCGATCTATGCTTATGGATCGGAGGCTCAACGGATAAAATATCTGCCTGGCCTCGCCTCCGGTCAGCTTATCGGCTGTTTCGGGATGACCGAACCTGACGCCGGGTCCGATCCTGGCGGCATGACCACTGTCGCCCGCAAGACGTCTGACGGATATTTGCTGAATGGCAGCAAGATGTGGATTTCCAATGCGCCGATCGCCGATGTGTTCGTCGTCTGGGCGAAGTCGGAATTCCATGGCGGCAAGATTCGGGGCTTCGTGCTGGAAAAAGGAATGACCGGACTCTCGGCTCCCAGGATAGGAGGCAAGCTTTCGCTGCGCGCGTCGGTGACGGGGGAAATCGTCATGCAGGATGTCGCGGTGGGTGATGATGCGTTGCTGCCCAATGTCGAGGGTCTGAAAGGGCCTTTCGGCTGTCTCAACCGGGCACGATACGGCATATCCTGGGGATCGCTCGGAGCGGCGGAGGCATGCTGGCATGCGGCCCGGCAATATGGCCTGGACCGCAAGCAGTTCGGTCGCCCGCTTGCCCAGACCCAGCTGTTTCAGAGGAAGCTTGCCGATATGATGACCGATATCAGTCTCGGTCTTCAGGCATCGCTCCGGGTCGGCCGGCTGATGGACCGCGGTGAGGCGGCGCCGGAGATGGTGTCGATCGTCAAGCGCAATAATTGTGGCAAGGCCCTCGATATCGCGCGGATGGCTCGCGACATGCATGGCGGCAATGGCATTTCCGAAGAGTTTCCCGTCATGCGTCACATGGTGAATCTGGAGACGGTCAACACCTACGAAGGCACGCATGATGTCCATGCGTTGATCCTGGGCCGCGCCATCACCGGTCTGCAGGCATTTTTCTGAGCGAACCAAGTGGAAAGTGCTTCGGCGCCCATGATAAAGTCGGGTCGGTTGAGAGCCTTGAAGAATTCGAGAGGATGGGAAGGTCATTATGAATCAGTGGAATTTCTCAGGCATTTTTGCTGCTGTTGCCGAAGAGATTCCCAATTCCGCAGCGCTTGTCCAAGGTGACCGGAAGCGAGTGTGGCGCGACCTGGATCGACGGACCACCGCGATCGCAGCCTTTCTCGTTAAGGCGGGATTGCAGCGGCAGGACAAGGTTGCGCAATATCTTTTCAACTGCCTGGAATATCTTGAATCGGTGCTGGCGTCCTTCCGCGGCGGCTTCGTGCCGCTCAACACCAACTATCGCTACGGTCCGGACGAACTCGCCTATCTCTGGCAGAACGGGGATGTCGCCTGTGTTGTTTTCCACGGAACCTTTGTTCCAATTATCGAAGCGGTCCGGGCGCGGGTGCCCAAGGTCAAGCAGTGGCTCTGGGTCGATGATGGCAGCGGGCCATGCCCGGATTGGGCAACGCCTTACGAGGAAGCCGCTCAATTCGCTCCCGGGGACAACTGGCGTCCGTGGCAAGTGTCCGGCGACGATCTCCTCCTGCTCTATACCGGCGGGACCACCGGCTCGCCCAAGGGCGTCATGTGGCGACAGGAAGATCTGTTCCTCCGGCTGAACACGGAAAATGGCGACGCTTTCCCGGAGCTGGCCGATATGGGCTTTCTCAAGTCCAAGATTTCGCGCAACGGCCGGGTCCATCTGACAGCGGGGCCGCTGATGCATGGCGCCGGTTTGCTGACCTGTTTCATGACTCTCTCCAAGGGCGGCGTAGTTTCGCATCTTCAGGAGCGCAGTTTCAGCGCCGAAGACCTGCTCGACACGGTGGATCGGGACCGGGCAGCGACGCTGATGTGGGTGGGTGATGCGTTCGCGCGGCCGGTGCTCGATGCTCTCGATCGCAAGCGCGGAAGCTGGGACTTGTCCTCGTTGCGAACGATCATATCGAGCGGCGTGGTCTTCAGCGCCGACGTGAAAGAACGGATCATTGGGCATATGCCGCACGTTGCGATTGCAGACGTGTTTGGCTCATCGGAGACGATGTCGCTGGGGCGGTCGATCACCACCAGCGGCGCCTCGCCCAGAACCGCTTCGTTCAGGACAAAGCCGAATGTGCGCGTCCTGACCGCTGAGGGGCGGGATGTCGTTCCTGGATCAGGCGAACAGGGACTGCTGGCGATCGGCGGGCGGCAGCCGGTGGGTTATTACAACGACCCGGATAAAACTGCGGCGATATTCCGCACGGTCGATGGCCGCCGCTATGTTGTGCCTGGTGACTGGGCGACGGTGGATGCCGATGGCACGGTTCTACTTATCGGTCGCGGATCCGAATGCATCAACACCGGGGGCGAGAAAGTCTTTCCAGAAGAGGTGGAAATCGCTTTGAAGAGTCACGATGCGGTCAACGACGCAATCGTCGTCGGTGTTCCCGACGCCAGATTCGGTCAGTCCATCACCGCTCTGGTCGAGCGAGCGGCGGGCGCATCGGCGCTGGAGGAAGAATTGATCTCGCATGTCCGGTCGCAGATCGCCGCCTATAAAGCGCCGCGACGGATCACATTTATCGAACGCATCCCGCGGCTTCCCAACGGCAAGGCAGACCTGAAGCTCATTCGGGAGATGCTGTTGACGGATGAAGATGAAACCCGGGCGGTGGTGGCATGACTGCCAAATGTTCAGGCCGCCTGGGCGCCCCGCCGTCCGCACTGATTATTTGAAGGAAACCGGCGCCATGATCCATGATGTGTTTATTGAGGGTGCTGCGCTGGAGTTCAGCTGGGCTGATCCGAAACGCAGCCTGACCGAATTGATTTTCTGCACGGTGACCAAGGCGGTGGAGGATGCCGGCGGCAGTTACGACGGCATCGATTCCGTCGTGCTGGCCGCGCATGATCTCGTTGACGGCCGGTCGCTGTCGAGCATGGTGACGGCTCCGGCGGCCGGTGCCTATCTGCGCGACGAGGTGCGTTATTCAGACGATGGCGCGGGCGCGTTTGTGGCCGCCGTAGCGCGGATCGAGGCCGGAGAAGCCGAACGCAGCATCGTCGCTGCCTGGGGCCGCGCGTCGGAGCATGACGTCGAGGAATTGTCCCGCGCGCTGTTCGATCGCATACTCATGGCGCCGTTGGGCCTTGAAGAACTCCATATCTCCGCATTGAACGCGCAAAAATGGCGGATCAACGGCGGCGATTGCAGTCAGGTTGCAGCAGCTCAGGCGCGCCGCGAGGCTGCGGCCAAGTCAAACCCGCGGGCGCTGCACACAGGCGGTCGCCGCTCGGCACCAGCCTATCCCCTGACTGCGGATCACCTTCCGCTCTGGGCCGACGTCGTCGCGGCAGTGGTCATCTCGAAGCGACCGTCCAGCGTCAAAGTGAAGGGCATGGGCCTGTCTTCGGAGCCTTACTGGTTTGGGGACCGTGGCGTCGCAAAGGCTCCGGCTCTGCGACGCGCGGCGGAAAGCGCGCTCGCCGAAGCGCAGATCGGTATCGACGCCATCGATCTGTTCGAGATGGATGGCATGACCCTTTACGACGAGGCGATCGCGCTGGAGGCGATCGGTCTGGCCAAGCCGGGGGAAGGCATGCGGGTGCTGGCGCAAGACACAAGGTGTAATCCGTCGGGCGGCAGCATGGCTGGCTATAGTGCACCGGCCATGGGCCTTGCCCGTATTGTCGAGGCGACGCTGCAACTTCGCGGTACGGCGGGCGCCGTTCAGCAGGGCAGGCCGCGCACCGCGCTGGCGTCCGGGCTCAGCGTGACAGCCGCGCAAACGCAAACTGTGGTGGTTCTGGAGGCCGTATGAGCACTGCTATCATCGGAGTCGGCCAGACCGGCTATCGTCGTTCGTTTCCGGACAAGAGCTCGCGGGAACTCATCTGGGAAGCGGCGCGCCTCGCGCTTGAAGATGCCGATATGGACATCGACGGGATCGACATGGTGATATCGGGAGTCGCACCCGATGCGCTTTCGGGTGAGGCCTCGGTCGAGAGGACCGCGATGCTGGGCTTCGGCAAGCCCTTCCTGCGAATCAATACAGGCGGGGTCACCGGATCGTCGGCGGTATTTGCCGGCAACACTTTTGTTGCTGCCCGGCGCGCGCGCGCAGTGCTGGTCGTCGGCTTGGAACGCATGGGTCAGGCGACGTCGTCGCAGCAGGTATTCAATACTATTTTCGATCCGGTGTATGAAAAGGACTTTCCGCTCACCACCATCACGATGGCTGCTTTGCGCGCGTCGATGCTCATGCGTCTGTACGGTTACACGGCGATGAACTGGGCACAGATCGCCTCGCGTAGCTATCGCAACGCGCTCAAAAACCCGCTTGCGCATATTCACAAGGATATCTCGCCCCAGGATGTGCTCGACTCGCCCCTGCTGGCATGGCCGATCCATCGCTATGAGGCTTGTCCGATGTCTGAAGGCGCCTGCGCCGTGGTTATTGTCGACAAGGAAATGGTAGGCGACCGCACGCCGGCATGGATCCAGGGTGTTTCATCGATCACCGATGGCTACGCCATGGGTGACCGCATTCACCGGCCGGGTGCGACCCTGGTGGATTTGCTTTCGCTCAAGATGGCGGCGCAGCGGGCTTACAAACAGGCCGGTGTGGATCGCCCGCGCGAACAACTGCGGGCCGTGGAGCTCTACTCGGCCTTCTCGAGCGCAGAAGCGATGGCCTATCCGGCACTCGGCTTTTGCGATGCCGCAGACGGCCCACGCTTCGTCGAGGATCAGTTCACCGATGCCACCCTGCCGGTGTTCAATCCCTCCGGCGGTCCGCAGGGCGCCAATCCGGTGAGCGTAACCGCAATGGTGCGCATTGCCGAGGCGGCGCTTCAGGTCAGGGATATGGCGGGCGAGCGGCAGGTTGCCGACGTTGAGCGCGCCGTTGCCACTGGTCAGGGCGGCGCCACCCAGTTTTCAACCGTCTGCGTGCTCGGAAAGCGCCAGCCCGCTTAAAGGATGACGATCATGGATCTTGTGACGATCGAAGGTAAGTGGAACTTCAACTACACCTATTTCGCGGGTGAAAGCGCCAGTCGCTTCTTCCACGAGCTGCGCGAAAATCAGCGCATCATGGGCACCCGATGCGCCAAGTGCAAAAGGCTGCTCGTGCCGGCGCGCGCCTATTGCGATGTCTGCATGTCGGCGACTGACGAATGGGTCGAGGTGGGGACGGAAGGAACACTGGAGACCTTCACCATCATCACAACCGCGTTTCCCGGTTTGCCCAAGCCGCCGATCGTAATGGCTTATGTCACTCTGGACGGTGCAGATACGGCATTGATCAACCTGGTTCATGGTGTCGATTTGTCGGATATCGAGGCAGCGGCGCAAAAGCTCAACACCTTGCCGCGCGTCCGCGTCGAGTTTATCGATGAGCCCAAAGGTCGTATTACCGATTTCTCCTTCAAGGTGATTTGAAAGACCTGGCGATGACTGCGGCATTCAGCTTATCAGGCAAAGCAGCAATCGTCGGTGTCGGCGAATTCGGCTACTATCGCGGCACGGATAAATCGATCCTGCAGATGGTCCTGAAGTCCAGCATGGACGCCATCCGGGATGCGGGACTCAAGCCGGCAGACATTGATGGCATTATCCCTCCGCCAGGGTTCGTCGCATGGGACGAAATCGGCGCGCATCTTGGCATACCAGAAATCCGCTATACGGCCTGTCCGCAGATGGGGGGCGCGAGCCCGGTCGCGGGGCTCATCAACGCCTCGATGGCGATCGCCAGCGGCATGGCGACGGCGGTGCTCGTTCCCATCGGGTGGAACGGCTATTCAGCGCTTCGGCCGCGGCCCGACGCCCGGCCGAACAAGCGCCGTTTCTCCGCGGCCTTCTTCGATACGGTGCGCAATTATTACGCACCTTACGGTCTTCGCTCCGCGCCATGGTGGTACTCGCTGTATCTGATGCGCTATGTCGACCAATATCAGGTTCCGCCGGAAGCGGCGGGCGCGATCGCTGTCGCCTGCCGCAAACATGCGCAGCTCAATGACAAGGCGCTTATGCGCGGCCGTCCGCTGACCATGGAAGATTATCTGGCCAGCCCTTTCATCACGGAGCCGCTACGCAAGAGCGATTGCTGCGTCGAAACG
>JAYVWX010000091.1:0-3263 GCA_043785715.1 Novosphingobium sp.
TGGCCGCGATGATCGCCGCTTTCAGCCCGTCCTGGTCATAAGCGGCGCCGTTGACCGCGATGATCTTGGCGCCGGTGACGATCCCGGCATTGAACGCAGGGCCGTCCCAGCGGGGCGAGACCACGGCGGCGTCCTTGTCGATGGTGAAGCCGAGCGAATGGAGCAGGCTGAGGTTCTTGGCGTCCTCCATCCGCGCCTTGTCGAACGGATTGGGTTCCTCTTTCCACACCAGCCGGTAACCGCCTGCCTCGATCCCGGCGAGCGGCGGGGGCTGTCCGGGCAGTTCGATGCGGCTGCGCAGGAATGCCGCCCAGTCGTGGGAGTAAACGCCGTTCAGCGCGGCGACAACGTCGTCGAATTCATAAGTGACCACGCCCCAGTCGCCGTCGCGGATGCCGAAGAAGGCGCGGGCGAAATCGTCGAGGCTTTTGCTCCCGCCAGTCCCAGCGCGGATCAGCTGGTCCGCCTCCAGCCAGATCAGCGCACCCTCGCTGTAATAATCCTCGCTGCGGGAAAGCGAGCTGTAGGGGATCGGCCGGCGCATGGCGATGATCGGATCGTGGGTGGTGTCCTCGACCGAGCGCCAGGCGCGGCCCGGCTGGATGGCATAATAGGCGGCCTGGTTGGCCAGCATGCCGAGCACGGTGTCCTTCGCCTGGATGCCCGAGCGCGCCGCCAGGATCCAGCCCCAGAACTGGGTCTGGCCTTCGTAAACCCACAGCAGATTGTCCTGCATCGGCTGGCGATAATCGGGCGTCCACAGCTTGGCCGGGCGGCGGAACTTGCCGTCCCAGCTATGCGCCAGCTCGTGCGCGACGACGTTGCGGTCCCAGTCGAACTTGTCCCATTCGATGAAGTTCTTCGGCTCCAGCTGGTTTTCGCTGGAACGGTGGTGTTCCAACCCGATCCCGCCCATCCGGTCGGTCAACGCGACGAGGAAGTTGTAGTGGTCGAAGTGGCGGCTGCCGAAGGTGATCAGCGCCTCATCGACCATGGCCCGGAAGGCGGCGAGGCGCTGCGGAGGGAGCGCCAGCAGTTCCGGCTTGTCGGCGACCACATCGAGGCTGACAGCGTTGCCGATGTCCCACCGCCGCGCATGCAGCCCGGCGAATATCGGCGAATCGACCAGCGTTTCGTAGTCGGTCTCGGCCCAGCTGACGCGGTTGCCGCTGACCGTCTGGCCGTCGAGCGCGGTGAATGTCGTCCAGCCCGGCGGCATCGTCACGGTCGGCCTAACCCGGATGCGCCGCACATAATGGCCGGCAGGATAAAGGCTCATCGCCTCCCACTGCATATTGAGCATCTCCTGCGTCATGACGATCCGGCCTTCGGAGGTCTGCAGCGGCGAGGTGAAAACGAATTTCGCCGTGACCGCGCGCGCACCGGCGGGGAGGGTGAGGTGGTAGGCATTGACCTCGACCGGATCGCGCTGCCACGCCACCGGGCGCCCGTTGGCGGTGAAACTCAGGTCGGCAATGCCCGAGGGCGCGCCGCGCGGGGCGTGATTGCCGGGCAGCCAGCGCGGATAGTACAACGTCAGCCGGCTGGTTCCGGCGGCAACCGGGATGGCTTGGGTAACGCGGAAGACACCGCGCCTTGTGTCGCTGGCGTCGATATCAAGGGTTATCGCGCCGCCGGGGTAGGGCGTATCGACCGCATCGGGCACGGTCTGGACAATCGGCACCGCCATCGGCGCAGAGCGGGCGGGTTGCTGCGCTGGTGCGCCGGTAGCCAGGCTTAGTGCGGCAAGCAGCGTTGCGATCGAAGGGCATTTGTCCATGACCGGCTAGATGCCGCGCGGCCGCGTTGCTGGCAAGCCAGCCCCGCGCTTTCCCACCGCGCCAATTCCCGCTAAGCGCCGCGCCCATGGAAACACCGCAAGCCATCCGGGGCACCCAGGATATATTCGGCGCCGAGGCCGAGGCCTTCGCCCATGTCGTCGCCACCTTCGAGCGGGTGCGCAAGCTCTACCGCTTCCGCCGCGCGGAAATGCCGGTGTTCGAGAAAACCGCGGTGTTCAGCCGCTCGCTGGGCGAGACCACCGATGTCGTCTCCAAGGAGATGTACAGCTTCCTCGATCGCGGCGATGAGTCGCTGACTTTGCGGCCGGAATTCACCGCCGGCATCTGCCGCGCCTATCTCACCAACGGCTGGCAGCAGCATGCGCCGCTGAAGCTAGCAACGCACGGGCCGCTGTTTCGCTACGAACGCCCGCAGAAGGGCCGCTACCGCCAGTTCCACCAGATCGACGCCGAGATCATCGGCGCGGGCGAGCCGCAGGCCGATGTCGAGCTGCTGGTAATGGCGGACCAGTTGCTGAAGGAACTGGGGGTGAGCGACGGGGTGACGCTGATGCTCAACACGTTGGGTGATGGGACAAGCCGCGAGGCGTGGCGGGCGGCGCTGGTGGCGTATTTTCAGGACCACCGGGCGGCGCTGTCCGAAGACAGCCAGGAGCGGCTGGAGCGCAATCCGTTGCGGATCCTGGATAGCAAGGATCCGCGCGACAAGGTGTTCTTGGCGGATGCGCCGAAGATCGACGATTATCTGGGCGGGGAGGCGCAGGAGTTTTTTGGGAAGGTGACTGCGGGGCTGGATGCGGCGGGCGTCGAATGGACGCGCGCCCCGGCGCTGGTGCGCGGGCTGGACTATTACCGGCATACCGCGTTTGAATTCGTCACCGACCGATTGGGCGCGCAGGGCACCGTGCTCGGCGGCGGGCGCTATGACGGGCTGATCGAGACACTCGGCGGGCCGCATACCCCGGCGGTGGGCTGGGCGGCGGGGATCGAGCGGCTGGCGATGCTGGTGGGACAGAGACCAACCGAGACGCCAGAACTTATGTTCATTCCTGCAAGTGACGAATCACGGCTCCTTGCTGTTGAACTTTTGGCGCTTGTGCGCAGAGCGAACATCCAAGCCGACATGGCATTTCGCGGCTCACCAAAAAAGCTATTCGAAAAGGTCAAACGCGACTTGAGCGCGGCAAGAGTTGTCAGTGTTGAAGTGGGTGAGGAACTTGGTGAAATTGGGTCGATCCGATTGCGAGACATTTGGCATGAAGCTGTGCCCGTTCGCAGTCGGCTCAAAGGTGCGATCGAAAATTCGTTTGTGATTAATGACAATCAAGAAACTCGAACGATTTCTCTCGTGAAGCGTAAGAACCCGATCCGAAAGTAGTTGAGCAATACCAGCATCTTGTGATTCAGCCGTCTTTGTCGAGAAGATGGAGGAAGCGATGGGATGGACTGGTATTGCTCGGG
>JAYVWX010000092.1:0-2012 GCA_043785715.1 Novosphingobium sp.
GAACTGGCCCGCGCGATCGGCTGGGCGATGGGCAAGCGCCCGTGGGTACTGCACCTGCCGCAACGGATGCTGGAGCGGGTGGCGTGGCTCGACGGGCGGCTGCGCAAGGACAAGGCCAAGCTGACCCCTGACCGGGTCGGCTACATGTGCCATCCCGACTGGGTGGTGAGCGAGCGGGCCCGCGTGCCGGGGCAACTGTGGCAATCCCGGATCGAAACGCGCGAGGGGCTGAAGGCCACCGCCGCGTGGTATCGCGCGCAAAGCTGGCTTTGACGGCTTCCGACTGACGACAGGCGCGGTCGGTGAAGCCTGTGGACAGGTTTTCCGCGCGGTTGCGGGCGCGATTGTTTATGACACATAAAAGTAATAATATTGTCATTAACAAGTGCTGGCAGCACCGGCCCCGCACCACGGAGCAATCTTCCGCGACGGCCGGTCCTCAGCCGGGCGCGAAAGCGGCGGCGGGGGGATTTCCCGACTTGACGCTACGGCGCCGAAGTGTTCCGCTGCTGCGGGCCAGAAGGGAACGGAATGAATCAGGGGCACACGGTCAAGGCGTTCGATGACGACATCACCCGGTTGCGCGGGCTGGTGGCGGAACTGGGCGGGCTGGCCGAAGCGGCCCTGCGCGAGGCGATGATCGCGCTGGTCGGCGGGCGCGACGATCTGGCCGCGATGGTGATCGCGCGCGACAAGCAGATCGATGCGCTCGAAACCGAGATCGACAAGCTGGCGATCCGCATCATCGCCCTGCGCGCGCCGATGGCCGGCGACCTGCGCGAGGTGATCGCCGCGCTCAAGATTTCCGACATGCTCGAGCGGATCGGTGACTACGCCAAGAATATCGCCCGAAGTTCCGGCCGGATTACCGACCGCAAGAATATCGCTGCGCTCGCGCTGCTGCCGGGCATGGGCGACGCCGCAGCGGCGATGGTCCACGATGTGATGACGGCCCACGCGGCCCGGGATCCGACACTGGCCGCCGACGTGGTTCGCCGCGATGATGTAGTCGACGCCTTTTACGACAGCTTGCTGCGCCAACTGGTCGATCTGATGCGGGAAAATCCGCAAACGATCAGCGCGTCGGCCGAACTGCTGTTCGTGGCCCGCAATATCGAACGCATCGGGGACCATGCGACGAGCATCGCCGACATGGTCCACTATGCCGCGACCGGAGATTATCTACTGCGGGAAAACGACTAGAGGTGAGCGGCCGGGGCGGACAAAATCCGCTCGAAACGATGCGGTAAGGCCACCGAGACGACGTGATCGTCGGTGTCGGCGGCGCGTTCGGCACGAAGCCGTGCGGTTCAAGGTAACCGGCCTCCACGGTGACGTGCTGCACCAGCGGCGGGTTGATCCCGATGAAGTTGCGCATCCGGTCTTCCCCGCCGACTGTCTGGAATGGCGACTTGTTCAGGTTGACGAAGCTTTCGTGAGTCAGCACCAGAGTGGTCTTGCCGCCGTTGGCATGCGCCGCTTGCGGGGTAGTCATGCAGGCCAGCGCGGTGACGAGCGGAAGAAGCTTGCGGAGAAGGGGTATGCGCCGGCAGGGTCCTTGATGTGGTTCGGGGGCGAATAGTTACAGTTAAATTACATTATAACGACAATTGCGTGACGATGCGAAGATGCTCTGGCCGTTCGTAGGGCATGTCAGATCAGCAGGATGTCCTCGGCGCCCAGCAGCGGCCGGGTAGAAAGCAGCGCGAGGTGGATGGCGGCAGAGGCGCCGGACCCGTCGGCATCGTACCACAAGTTGCCGGTGGCCTGATCATAGATCAGGCGCTGGCTGGCGGTGGTGGCGGCGGCGCCGAGCGCGAATTCGGCGGCGCGAAGCACCCCGGCCGGATCGGCGGCAAGACCGGCGAACGCC
Organism: Novosphingobium sp.; assembly: GCA_043785715.1. GTDB lineage: Bacteria > Pseudomonadota > Alphaproteobacteria > Sphingomonadales > Sphingomonadaceae > Novosphingobium. The sequence continues at coordinate 1,874 of JAYVWX010000092.1, forward strand.
GAACGGACCAGTTCGATATGGTCGACGCTGTGGTTGAAATCACGGATCGTGTCACGGTTGGCGGTGGTTTCCAGCAGATCGAAGTGGAATGCATCAGCGCCGCTGCCGCCGGTGAGCGTATCCCCGCTGGCGCCGCCGA
>JAYVWX010000093.1:0-6922 GCA_043785715.1 Novosphingobium sp.
CGCGCCAATAGCGCGCGCGCAATTCGACCTTGGAGACCTTGCCGCTCGGCACCAGCGGGAAGCTTTCCATGAAGTCGATGCTTTTAGGAACCTTGTAACCGGCCAGCTTCTCGCGGGCATGGGCGAGTAGCGCGGCTTCATCGAGGGCGCTGCCGGCCTTGCGGACGACGCACGCCTTCACCGCTTCGCCCCAGCGCTCGTCCGGCACACCGATCACCGCCACGGCGGCAACTTCAGGGTGCGTGGACAGCGCATTTTCTACCTCGGCGGAGTAGATGTTTTCCCCGCCGGAGACGATCATGTCCTTCACCCGGTCGACGATGTAATAAAGCCCCTCGGCATCGCGGCGGGCGACATCGCCGGAGCGGTACCAGCCGTTCTTGATGGCCTGCGCGGTGGTTTCCGGCTGGTTCCAGTATCCGGCGGTGATCGCAGGCGCGCGGATCAGCAATTCGCCAGGCTCGCCATCGGCGACATCGTTGCCTTCCCCATCGACGATGCGGAATTCGATGAGCGGCAGCGGGCGGCCGCAGCTTTGCAGCTTGGCTTCGTCGTCGAGATCGTGCTCGTCGGGGCGCAGGATCGAGAAAGCGCCGCTGGCTTCGGTCGCGCCGTAGAACTGCATGAATTTGCCCGGCATCATGGCGATGGCCCGCTTGATCAGGCCAAGCGAGATCGGCGATCCGGCATAGAGCGTGAGCCGCAGCGACGAGAAATCGGTGGAGGCCGCATTGGGATGATCGAGCAGCATCTGGATCATGGTCGGCGTCAGCGTCAGCAGCGTCGGCCGGTCGCGCTCGATGGTGGCCAGGATGACCGCCGGATCGAATTGGCGCACGATAGAAATCGCCACGCCGTTATAGAGGCACTGGAAGGCGATGCCGATGGACAGCAGGTGAAAATTGGGCAGCGGGTTGATGAAGATGTCGTCGTCGTCCCACTGGTAGGCAGGCTCAAGATGCTCGCACAAGCGGATGCGGTTGAACCCGCCATGGGTCAGCATCACGCCCTTCGGCAGCCCGGTGGTGCCCGAGGTGTAGAGCTGGATGGCGACGTCTTCCTCGCTGATGAACAGGCCGGGTTTGGCATCGCTCTCAGCGGCAAAGCGGGCCTCCAGGGTCTCTTGATCGTCGATCCAGATCGTTTCCATCTCGCAGCCCGAAGCTGCCAGCGCCGCGTTCCACAGTTCCGCCATGCCGCGCTCGGCAATCGTCACCCGCGCCGTGCTGTCGGCAATGAGCTGGGCAAGTTCGGGCACTGCCAGCCGCCAGTTGAACACGGTAAAGGCCGCGCGCGTCTTGGCGGTGCCGATCAGGGCCAGATAGAAGTCCGGGCTGTTGAGGCCAAGAAAGCCGACCCGCTCTCCCGCACTCACCCCGCGCCCCAGCAGTCCGTTGGCGATGCGGTTTGCCGCGCGGTTATAGCCATCGAAGGAGATCGTCCGCTCTCCCCAGACCAGCGCGCGCCGGTCCGGTGTTTTGCGGGCGTGATATTCGATGAATTCCCCCAGCGTGCGGACTTCGGGATAGAGCCACATGGCGCGTCTATGCTCCTGTGAACCGGGGTTTGCGTTTCTCGGCAAAGGCCGTCAGCCCTTCGCGGGCGTCAGCGGTTCCGGCGATGCGGGACAGGGCCTGGGCTTCGAGTTCAAGCTGGGCGGCCAGCGGCTGGTCTTCGACCGAGTTCAACAGGCGGCGCATTTCGCCATAGGCCCTGGTCGGCCCGGCGGAAAATTGGCGGGCAACGGCCTCGGCGCGAGCGGCAAGTTCGTCGGGCGCCACCACCTCATCGACCAAGCCGACCGCCAGTGCTGCGCGCGCATCGAGCGTCTCGTTCATCATCAGGAAGCGGCGCGCGCGGGCGATGCCCATGCGGCGCGAGTACATGACCGAGGAACCGGCATCGTTGCAAAAGCCGATGCCGGCGTAGGCAGCGACGAAGCGCGCGCCTTCTTCGGCAACGACAAAATCCGATCCGGCTATCACCGCCGCCATGCCGCCGGCGCAGATGCCGTGCACGGCGGCCACGATCGGCGCGTCCATCTGCTGCATGCGGGCGATGCCCATGTGGAGGTCAGCTGTCCAGCGCTTGATCATCAGCGGCAACTGGTCGAGATTTTGGACAAACATGCCGACATCGCCGCCGAAGCTGAAGGCTTTGCCTTCCGCCGTGATCAGCACCGCGCGGATCGAGCTGTCGCACGAAATCTCGTTCGCCACCGCGCCAAATTCGGCACAGAACGCGCCGTCGATCGGGTTGCCCCGTTCCGCCTGCGTGAAGCTTAGGCGGGCAAGGGCGCCGTCGCGGACGAGCCGCATGGATTGGTAAGTCATCGCAGTGCCCCCTAGTCGATCAGCAGTACGGCCTTGATGCACTTGCCGTGATGCGCATCGTCGATGGCCTGGTTGATATCTTCGAAGCGGTAGGTTTTTGAAAACTTCTCGATCGGAAGCCGGCCAGCCTTGTGATGCGCGATCAGTTCGGGAAGGAACGCCTTGGGATCGCTGTCACCTTCGATAATCCCGCGCACCGTGCCGCCGATGGTGATCCACTGGATCAACGAAATCGTCATCACCGCATCGAGCGAACCGGGCACGCCGACCAGGCCGATCCGGCCAAGGTTGCCCGCCATGTTGACCGCCGCATCGACGATCGGCGTGTGACCGCTGGTATCGACGATCATGTCGGCACCGGCAGGCAGGATGGCGCGGACGGCCGCGGCCGGATCGCCTGCGCCCGGATCGATGACATGGGTCGCTCCCAGTTCCAGCGCCAGGGCGCGGCGGCTCTCCTGCGGTTCGATGACGATCAGCGGATCGCAGCCGACGATCTTGCCGCCCAGCAGGGCGCTGAGGCCGACAGCGCCGCCGCCAAGCACGACCAGCGATTCGCCCGCCTTCCCGTTCAGCGACCGCATCACGGCGCCCGCGCCCGTCTGGATGCCGCAGCCGAGCGGGGCGAGCACGCCGAGGTCGGCGTCGTCATCGACTTTGAGCACGTTGCGTTCGTTGGCGATGGCGAGCCCCGAAAATGACGACTGGCCGAAGAAATTGTCGTGCACCGCCGTGCCGCCGCGATGCAGCCGGGTCGATCCGTCTTCGCGCGCGCAGACCATGTTGAGCGGCACGAAGCTTTGGCAATAAGCCGGTTGATCGTCGTCGCAGTGGCGGCAGTGTCCGCAGCTGTTGAACGTCAGCAGTACCTTGTCGCCGGGTTTCACCGACGTGACATCGGGGCCGACCGCATCGACTATGCCTGCCCCTTCATGCCCGAGCACCGCCGGGAACTGCAGCCCCATCGCGCCGGAAGCGACAACCAGATCGGTATGACATATGCCCACCGCCTTGATCGCCACGCGCACTTCGTTGCCCTGCGGCTCGCCGACATCGATGGTTTCGACGGCAAAAGGACCATTCGGCTGATTGAGAACGGCAGCTTGGGTTTGCATGGGTTTGGCTCCGATGTCAGTAGCGCAGGCGCAGCGCGTCGCGGTGGCGGGTCAGATAGGCGCGGCTGAGGCCGAGCTGCTGCACGCCGCGCCCGGTCATGCCGTTGCAGGACACGCTCAGCGAGGCTTGCAGATAGGTGTTGGACGGGTAGGGCGCCCAGTAGCAGCCGTTGACCGTGGAATAGGAGAGGTCGAATCGCTTGCCGCGGATGTCGACAACCGAAAGGCGGCCGCCCATCGGCATCGCGCGGCGATATTCCTGATCGCCTTCGCTGGAGACGATACCGTAGGCCTGCCCGTTTTCCAGCACATAACCGCTGATGTGCGGTCCCATCGCGGTGCGTGTGGCTATGTCGTGGCCGGTAAACAGGTGGACGGTCAGCGCCTCGCCAAAACTGGCGTGCCACCAGATCACCGCGCCGTTGTCACGCTCTGGCCGTGGTCCCCAGCTACGGTCGCCAGTCTCCACGCAATCGACCGGGTAGGTCACCCCGCGCACGGTCAGCGATCCGGTGATGCGATAGGTCTGCTCGTAATGGCCCGACCAGCTGGTATCCCACGCCGGTCCGTTGCGAGTGGCGGCGGTGGGGTCCATAACCGGATCGTTGATGTCAAAGGGTTCGTGCAGTGCGCGGAATTCCAGCGCGAAACGGGTGTTGTCGATGCCTTCGTAGGCCATGCGGTAAAGCTTCAGCGGCTCGATAACTTCGAACGACAACCCGTTGGGAAGCGCAAATTTCGTTAGTGTTTCAGGGCAGGGCAGGTGCTGCTGGTTGTCGATGTAGAGCTGGTCTTCCCAGAGGTCCGAAATGCGGTCGATCATGGTGATGTCGCACATACAGACACCCAGCTTGGGCCGGGTAAGGAGGTACATTATCGCATTGATGTTGGCTTCGGGCACCACGAAAGGCAGGGCGATCGTTTCCGCCCATTGCCAGTGCGAATCGTCCGTGAAATGGAAGTCAAAGTCCTTGGGCGTGATCATAGCGTGTCAAATCCAAATGGAGCGAACCACTGACGGTCCTTCTGGGCGCGCGGGTGTTCGTGTTCAAGTATAGTTGTGGAAAGCGCCGCTTTGCCGGCTGCATCGCCGTCGGCGGAAACGGCCTGGATCAGAACCGCGATGGCATTGCTGATCGCCTTGCGGTCGGCGCGCACGTCGCCGCTGCCTGCCGCCGCGACGCTGGATACGAGCGCGGCCAGCGCCTTTCCGGTTTCCGCCCCCCCACTAACGGCGCTGCACAGGGCCTTACCGACGGCAATGGCGTCGTCCAGTTCCTCGCGCTCGAAGCCGGGTATAGCATCAAGCTGCGCCCGCAGGATCTGCAAGTGTCCGACGCTCAAATGAACCTGTTCCTGGGCCAGCGAGGCTTCGGGCGGCAGATGCGGCAATATGACTTCGGTCAGCGCGCGGATGATGCTGGCAAGCCGATCATCGACATTGGGGGTCATGCGGCCTCTCCCGGGCTCAACAAGCGGACAAGATCGTCGGCGAACATCGGGCCGCAGGTGGCCAGGAACGTCAGCAGCACGTCCTGGTGGTTGTGCTGCGAACGCGCCGCCGCGATGCCGTTGGCGGCAACGATGACATAGCATTTCCAGCTGGCCATCACATCGTAGTAGTGCAACGTCTTGCGATTGACCGTGCGGCCTGAGCGCTGCTCGTAAGCCTGAATGAATTCCTCGCGTTCAAACAGGGCGCTGGCACGAAAGATACCATTTTCGTAGGTGCCAAACACTTGCATCAACACCCAGCCAAGATCCTCGTGAAAATCGCCGATGCGGGCGAGTTCCCAATCGAGCAGCGCGGTGATCCGGCCAGACTCCTCGTCGAACAGATAATTGCCGGTGCGGTAATCGCCATGGGTCATCACCAGATCTGCGCAATCGGGCATGTTGTCGGCCAGCCATTGTTCGGCCAGCGCGATGATCGGACGGGTTTCGCCATTGTCGATTGCCCAGATTTCACGCCAGAAGTTTAACGACCACCGCGCCGCCTGCTTGGGATCGCCGTCGGGCACATCGAATTTTGGCAGTTTCGCGGCGCGCCAGTCGAAAGCATGGATGGCGACGAGGTGGTCGAGGAACTGATCGCGCAGCTTGCCGCGCAAATCATCGCCCAACCAGGTGCCGAGGCCTGAAACCTTGATCCCCGCCCCGCTCGGCTTGGTCACGCCTTCCACCACACGCATGATTGCCGCGGGCTGCGGGAAGTATTCCGCATTGGCATCGACCCAGGCCGTCTCGGGCACGGGAACCACGCCTTTCATCGCGCCGAGCAGGATATATTCGCGTTCGCGGTCGGTCTCGGTGATCGCCAGGCGCGGGTCCATGCGGAGCAGATAGCGCTCGTCTTTGCCGCCCGATGTCAGGGTAAAGAAGAACTGCTCCTTCGAAGCGCCGCCGCCGACCCGCCGCACGCCGCTGACTGTCGATCCGGGCGACTGCTTGGAAAAGAAGCCGGTCAGAATGTCGGTGATTTCCGATGTCAGTGCGGCCCGGTAGGGCGGCAACGTCCGGTTCGCGCGCCGCCGTTCCAGGATCATGCGGTTGACGCTTTCCATGTCGGTCTGGTCGTTCATTGCGCCCTCCCGGCGGCTTGCTGGTATAGCGGGACCGAGCGGATGTGATCGAGGTAGGCGGTTTGCCAGGCCACTTCCATCCATCCCGCGCCCGCGCGCCCGTCGATCGTGGCGCTGCCCGCGCCTTCCATGAGAACCAGATCAGGGTGCGGAACCAACGGGTAGTGACCGAAGAAATCGACATGGACCGCAGTGGTGCGCCCGGCCTCATCGGTCAGGGTTGCATCGAGCACCGTCTGCCGGAAGCCTTCGTCATGCTGCCAGGTGAAATCGAGATCGGTGACTTCCGCCATCAGCCCATGCTTGAACACGTAGCCGACCAGCTTGGTGCTGCCGAGCGCATGGAGATGCCAGAAGTGGACCGAGCAATCGGTGCCGGCCTGGGCCTGGAACCAGCGATAGTTCTGGAAAGCGATCCAGTCGCGCGTTCCCCAGCTGTGATCGCGGTGGCCCGTTGCGTCGAAAGTGATCACCCGGTCGCCAAGCGTCAGCGTACCGCGCGCCCGGCCGCTCTGTTCGATACGGTCGTCAGCGCAATAGGTCGGGCAACCCTCGGCATTGGCGCTATAGGCATAGGGCGGGTGGAAACCGTCGAAGGTGAACTCCAGCGAAACGCCTTCGCTTTTCCAGCTGACGTCGGCGTGGCCGAACTGCAAATCCTGCTTCATCGAGAAGCCTTCGATGGTCCAGTCGGAGAAGTCCATATCATCCGGCACCGGGCGATCCGGCAGCTTGAGCTGGGTCGGCGTATCGCCAATACCGGGTCCGAAAATCGCCACCACCGCCCCGGCCTCACCCGCCGAATTGACCCAGGTATAGGTAAAAAAAGCGATGCGTTCTTCGGGCAGGTTGACAAGGATCGGGATCGATTCCCGGTCCAGCGGGCGGTCGG
>JAYVWX010000094.1:0-7658 GCA_043785715.1 Novosphingobium sp.
GGACGCGCTCAAGGCTCACGGAAGCTGGACCATCGAAATCATCAAGCGCTCCGATACCGCCAAAGGCTTCGTTCTTCTGCCACGCCGCTGGGTGGTTGAACGCACCTTCGCATGGCTGGGCCGGTGCAGGCGATTGGCCAAGGACTGGGAGAAAACCATCGAAAGCTCAACGGCATGGGCGCACATCGCCTCAATCCGCATGCTCGCACGCCGCACCGCAAGATACTGCTATGCTTGATGAACTTTCGAATCAGGCTCTCACAGGTGCGGGCGAGTGAGGATTTAGAGGCGCGAATAGCGGCTCTTGAGGAGGCGCGTAGTGCCTGAGCATTTCGGCAAAAATGCAGTTCGCTTGAAAAGGCGAGGATACGAAGGCGATCACCTGAATGACGACTATAGGGGTAGGGAGTAAACTGAATGCCGGTCATCAAGACGAAACGAAACAAGGTTGTAGCCGATGATCCAGAACCCGGTGATGTGGTGGTGCAGGTGTCATGGCCAACACCTGCTGGCGATGGAGATAACCTGAAACCTTTCAATATGCCTTGGCGGCCCATCAGCGAATATGCTGCGTCATTGGATTGGGCAGTGAGTATGGCGGACAAGATGGCCAACCCGATTTACGTGATGCCGCTCAACCATCGCGAAATATTGAACACGAGCCGATTTGATCCCTATCGCAAGCTCCTAGCGAATCTGTCGGATCAGGAGCGTGGCGAAGTCAGGCAGATTCTTGTCGATGCCTGCGCTGGTCTCATGCGCGATAGCGAGGCCCTTGCGGTTCGGGCAAATGCATTCGACATTTTAAAACAGCTAGGGGTAGTCACAACGTGATCGGCACATGGACCTAGCCAGGTGGTCGCAGTCCGGGCCTTGCAGCGCCGTGTTGTCAAGCTGGAATGTGCCGGTAAATCGCGACCATCGCCCTTTGAGCGTTGGCATGGGTCATTCGACAACTATGTCACGAAAGCCATCTGGCCGGGCATTCGAACTGGCACTCTTGCCGAGGCTGACCTGCTCGACATTATCGAAGCCCTTCGCCGCTGGGAGGACGACGGGACTTGGGACCGAGCGGGATGAGCACTGAGGCAGCATGGGGGTGGCTGTTAACGTGGCGCGAGCAGCAGGATCAGCCGCGGTCACCATTCAGGAGTTGAATCTTTAACCGTCGGCGTGTCAGAGTGCCTTTGCGATGCGGTACATTCCGCTCGTGGGGCGTCGTAACCCCGAAAGCACGTAGGCCGGTCAAGAGCTTCTTGGCCGGGCGGCGGGCGCGTATGTCCAAGGCTTCGGCCCAAAGGCGTCCGCGCCTTGTGCTACGTGCAGGGTTACGAACGCCCGGCTTAGGCCGGGCCGCTCCGATTACAATTGGAGCGCATATGCAACCTGCCGACTTCAAAAATCGCGCTCAATTTACCGGGAATGCTGGACTCAGCTATGCCGCATGGCAGTTATCCCGACGCGGGTGGCACGTCACACCCACAATTCGAAACGCACGCGGCTCGGACATGCTGGTTACGGACGCCGAGGAGGACGTGAAATTCGGTGTCCAATCAAAGGCGCTTAGCAAGCGTCAGGCCGTTCCTTTGGGCCGAAACCTCGAAAATCTTCGGTCAGAATGGTGGGTGGTCACCATCCACGCCAATTCCGATCAACCGGTCTGTTTCGTGATGCGAAAGGAGGAGGTTCAGACCAACGCCTCCCAAGATAAAAACGGTGGCGCGTATTGGCTTGAACCTCGCGACTATGACCGAGACGAATATCGGAATGCCTGGGATCGGATTGGTATGGCTCCGCTGCACGAGGGGGTATCTTGACCGGCAAACACATACTGGTCGGCGCAGCGCTGCTCGGCAGCGCGACCTCAGCTTTCGCAGCTGAGTATCTCACCTCCGTTACGAGTGAGGTGTATCAGACTACCGGCACGCCGAAAGAGATTGCCACGCGGGCAAACGCTTGCATTGCTCAGAGCCTGTCGAGGGGTAGCAGCGACGACCCGATGATCATCAGCAACGACCTCGACGGCGGCGTGGTCGTTGCACGCAACTCCATCGAATACGGGTCCCTCCCGCGATGGAAGATTCGCAGCCGGTTCACGCTTGAGGCACGCGGAGGTCGATTTCGGATCGAACAAGCGAACCTTGAGCGTTTCAACACCAACGTTCTCACCGGTGTTGAGGCTTGGGGTCCAATCGGAAAGTGGACTGGGTCACGTTGGAGAGAAGTGACGACCAAGTTCGAGGAGTCAGCGAGCGCGGTCGCGCAGTGCGTCATCAGCGGCCCAGCGAAGCGCGACGACTGGTAACAGCGCGCAGCTCGGCAACCGATTCCCGCCGTCGCTTACGGTAGGCTTATGAGGGGCTGCACCTAGCAAAATGGGCGGCTCTCGCCGCCCGCTTAACTTATTGGTTTTGCTACGAAATAATTGGTCGGGACGAGAGGATTCGAACCTCCGACCCCCACACCCCCAGTGTGATGCGCTACCAGGCTGCGCTACGTCCCGACCGAGGCCGCCGCCTATAGGCAGGTGCGGCCTGTAACGCAAGCGTACTGGCGATGCGATTGATCCGTGGCGTTGCCGCTTCACCCTGCGTTGCCATGACCAGGCATTGCTGCTAACCGCGCGCCATCCGAAGCCGGATGCACCCGCCTGCCCTTGGTTATCGGCCGGTGGCCGCTCACGGCAAGCGCCGAATTGAAAGCTGAATTCCGCCCATGAACCCGCTATTTTCGCTCCTCGCCCCCGCCGCCGACGCCGCTGGCGGGCCGCCGGGATGGCTGCAGTTCCTGCCGCTCGTCGCCATGGCGCTAATCTTCTGGTTCCTCATTCTGCGGCCGCAAATGCGCCGTCAGAAGGAACAGCAGACCAAGATCGGCGCGATCAAGAAGGGTGATCAGGTGCTTACCGGAGGCGGGCTCATCGGAAAGGTAATCAAGGTCGACGACCATTATGCCGACATCGAACTGGCGCCAAACGTCAGAGTGAAGGCGGTCAAATCGACAATTTCTGACATCATCGCACCCACGGGAACGGCACCCGCCAATGATTGAGCCGGTCAGCATGTCAGCAATCCTAGGGCAGGATTGACCGGCAATGCTCGATTTTCCCCGCTGGAAACAGCTGTGGTTCTGGTTTCTGACCCTGACCGCGGCGGCGGCGGCGATGCCGTCGCTGTTCTCCCTGGCAAACGCGCATTGGCCGGCTTTTTTGCCGAGCCCGGTGATCAACCTTGGCCTCGATCTGGCGGGCGGCAGTCATATCCTGTTGGAGGCCAACCCCGACCAGGTCACCAAGCAGCGGCTCGAGGCGATGGAGGAAAGCGTTCGCGCGCGGCTGCGACAGGCGAGCCCGGCAATCGCCATCGGCGATATCTCGAGCCAGGGCGGTCAGCTCAGCTTCATGCTGCAGGATCCCGCGAAGGTCGACGCTACTCGCGAGCAGATCCTGCCGCTGACCAGCGGCGTGGGCCTGACCGGCCAGCGCGACTGGGATATCAAAGTCGAAGACGGCTCACGCTTCGTGTTGACGCCGACGCGCGAAGGCATCGAGCAGGCGGTTACCCTGGCGATGGATACCGCAACCGAAGTGGTGCGCAAGCGGATCGACGCATTGGGCACCCGCGAGCCGACGATCATCCGTCAGGGCGACGACCGCATTGTTGTTCAGGTGCCCGGTCTCAAGGATCCGCAGGCGCTGAAGAACCTGCTCGGCCAGACCGCCAACCTCGAGTTCAAGCTGGTCGACACCACCGCCTCGCCGACCGACATCGCCCAGGGTATCGCCCCGCCGGGCAGCCAGATCGTGCCCTATGCCGATCGGGCCGAAGGCGGCGGTGTTGCGGCGATTGCGGTCAAGCGGCTGGGCGGCATCCGGGGCGACCGGCTGACCGATGCCATGCAGAGCTTCGAGCAGCAGACCAACGAGCCGGTGGTGTCGATTACCTTCGACCAGCAGGGCGGGGCCAAATTCGCCAAGCTGACGACCGAGAATGTCAATCGGCCATTCGCCATTATCCTCGACGGCAAGGTGCTTTCCGCACCCAACATCAACGAGCCGATCCTTGGCGGCAGCGCCCAGATTTCGGGGCGCTTTACGGTTGAGACGGCAAACCAGCTGGCGATTGCGCTGCGCTCCGGCGCGTTGCCAATCGACCTGCGCGTGGTGGAAGAGCGTTCGGTCGGACCCGATCTCGGCGCGGATTCGATCCGCAAGGGCATGATCGCCATGCTGGTCGGCACGATCGCGCTGATGAGCTTCATCGTCCTGACTTACGGTCGCTTCGGCATCTATGCCTGCGTTGCGCTGGTGCTCAACGTCCTGATGATCCTGGGCGTCATGGCGATCGCCGGCACCACGCTGACGCTGCCTGGCATTGCCGGCTTCGTACTGACCATCGGCGCGGCTGTGGATGCCAATGTGCTGATTTACGAGCGTATCCGGGAAGAACGGGCAAGAGGTCGGCGCGTCGTCCAGGCGGTGGAGGTGGGCTACAAGGAAGCCAGCCGGGCGATCTTCGATGCCAATATCACCAATGTCATCGCTGCGGTGCTGATGTTCCTGTTCGGCTCGGGTCCGATTCGCGGTTTTGCCGTGGTGCTGATGATTGGCATTGTCACCTCGGTGTTTACCGCCGTGACGCTGACCCGCATGTGGGTGGCGCGCTGGCTGCGCAAGACGCGGCCGGCGGACATCGTGATTTGACCCGGACGGCCCCATGAAACTCCTCAAGCTCATCCCCGACAACACCAACATCCGCTTCCTGCGCTGGCGGGTGCCATTCTACGCAATCAGCCTGCTGCTGATGGCAGCCTCGCTGGCGCTGGTATTCACCAAGGGGCTCAACCTGGGTGTCGATTTCATCGGTGGCCAGATGATCCGCGTTACCTTCGAGCGCTCGGCCACCGCACCGGTCGGCGAGTTGCGCAAACAGGTCGGCGCGCTCGGCTTTGGTGAGCCGACCATCCAGACCTTCGGCAAACCCAACCAGATCTCGATCCGGATGCGGCTTCCGGAAGGCTCCGAAGCCGATCCGGGCCTTTCCGAAGCGATGTCCAGCCGGATTACCCAATTGATCCGGGCGGAGCATGCCGATGCCCGGATCGACGGGGTGGATTCGGTCTCGGGCAAGGTTTCGGGCGAACTCTACAAAACCGGCATGACTGCGCTGATTGCGGCGATGGTGGCGATCTCGATTTATATCTGGGTGCGCTTCGAATGGCAGTTTGGCGTCGGCGCGCTGTTCTCGCTGGTGCACGACGTGACGCTGACACTAGGTTTGTTTGCGCTGACCCAGCTGGAATTCGACCTCAATATCGTCGCGGCGGTTCTCACTCTGATCGGCTATTCGCTCAATGATACCATCGTTGTCTATGACCGGATTCGAGAGAATCTGAAGAAGTATCGGCGGATGCCGATGCCCGAGCTGCTCGACCTGTCGGTCAACGAAACGCTGTCGCGCACCATTGTCACTTCGCTGTCGATGCTCATCACGCTATTGGCGCTGCTGCTGCTGGGCCCCAATGTCATCTTCGGCTTCACTGCGGCGATCACGTTTGGCATTTTCGTCGGCACCTACAGCTCGATCTATAAGGCGGCGCCGATCCTGATCTGGCTGAAAGTGACGTCGACCAGCTTCGTGCCGGTCGAAAGTGAAACCGACCGGCAGGAACGGCTGGCGCGCGAGCGGAGTTAGTTTCCGGCCAGCCTCTTCCAATAACCGACCAGCTGGGCCGCATTGTCGTCCCAGCTGAACCCCGCCGCGCCGCGCGCTACGGCATTGCGCGGTGGCGGCGCCGCGATCAACTCGCGCACCGCATCGGCGATTGCCGTGCTGTCGCGCGGCGTTAGGCGGCCGTATGCCGGATCGGTGATCAGCTCGGCCGCGCCGGGGATTGCCGTGGTGACGACCGGCGTGCCGCAGGCCAGCGCCTCGACCCAGACGTTGGCCAGACCTTCTCTCTCGGTCGGCAGCACGAAGACGTCGGCTGCCGATAGCAGCACGGGCAGCTCCGCGTGGGGCACCGGGCCAAGAAAATGCACGCGGTCGGTCAGGCTCAGCTGTGCCGCTTGTGACCGCAGCTGCGCCTCGTCCGGCCCGGTGCCGACGAGGATCAGCTGAGCATCCGGAAGCTGGGTCAACGCGTCGATGGCATAAGCCTGGCCTTTGTGCGCAACCAGCGTGCCGACTGTCGCCAGCAGCGGGATGCCCGGGCGCAAACCAAGCTTCTCCCGGCAAGCCGCGCGCTCCAGCGGACGGAAGCTGCGGTGGTCGAGCCCGGTGCGGTGGATGGTGATCCGCTCGCGCGGGATGCCGAGCGCGCTCATGTCATCGGCTAGACCGGCGGACACCGCCAGCATTCCGGCAGCCTGCCGTCCGGCGCCAAGCACTTGCCCCGCCGTTCCTCGCCTGTGCCCCCAGTAGTGAATATCCGTCCCGCGCGCCTTGATCGAAAGGGGCAAGTCAAGCGCGGCGGCGATCCGGGCTGCGGCTGGGCCATCGGGATAGAAGAATTGCGCATCGACCAGATCGAAGCTGTGTTCGCCATGGAGCCGGCGGGCGAGTGGCAGCACACTGCGTGCAATCGCGCCAGGGTTGAAGCGCCCGCCGATCCTGGGCAGCAGCCGGAAGCGGGGGCGCAGCACAGTGACGCCGCCGCGCAGCTCCTGCACCGGCAGGCTTGTCATCGCGCGATAGTGCGGATGGAGCGAGAGCGGCCAGGGCGGAATGCCCAGCGGATTGATCAGCACCAGATCGGCATCGCCGCGCTGCGCCACCGCCTGCATCTGGCGTTCGACAAAAATGCCGAAATTGGGCGCGCTGTCGTTCGGATACAGCGTGCTGATCGAGAGGACACGGACCATCGGTGTCAGAGCTTGCGAACCAGCATTTCCGCCGCCGCCAGCCATGCCGGGTTCTCGACGATGATTTGCTTGGTGCCGGGGCCGGGCGGGAGCAGCGCGACGCGGCCCTCATTGCGGTCGATCATCCGGCCGAAGGCGAAGCGGCCGCCGGCACGGGGAGCCAGGACATCGCGGTTGAGCAGGCGGGCAAAACCGTCCGGCGCCGTCTGGCGCAGCCAGATCTGATCGCCCGCCCGGTATTCGCCGGCACTCGCCTCGACCGCCATGGCGACGACCGGGCCCCCACCAGTTCCTTCGGCGCCGCCGAGCGCGGTCGGCAGGATCGCATCGCGCGGTGCGTTCAGCGGCTCGGCGCCGCTCTCGGTGATCCGCGCGACCAGCCGGGGCTGAGCCGCGTCCGCACCGCGCAAGAGCAATTCCGGCTCGACCCCAAGCGCGGCGGCAATCTTGTTCATCCAGCCGAGCGAGAGATTGCGCATGCCAGTCTCCAGCCGGCCAATAGTCTGCGCGGTGGTTGGTGGCGAGCAGCGTTCGGCGACATCGGCGAGTGTCATACGCTTCTGACGGCGGATATCGCGGATGCGGTTAATCATTCCCAGCCTCGTGTAACCAAATCGGTTTTTCCTTTCCTACAAAGGCACGGGTTTGGCAAGCCGGAATTTGCCGATTTGGAGGAAACCGTATGAAAGCGCCAGCTCGTGGATGGGAAATCGTCTCGGGCGGCTATTGATGAAGGAAATGCACGGTTACGATCCGGGATCGCGCATAATCTGTGGAAAACAGACGTGCAACCTAG
>JAYVWX010000095.1:0-4040 GCA_043785715.1 Novosphingobium sp.
TCAACGGCATGGGCCCACATCGCCTCCATCCGCATGCTCACACGCCGCACCGCAAGATACTGCTATGCTTGATAAACTTTCGAATCAGGCTCTTAGGGATTGACCGAACCCGCTGACGCGGGATTGGCGTTGGTATTGGCCTCCTGATGGGAAGGCTTGGTTGTTGGACCAATGCCCGCCAGCTCGCCCGACGGCGAAACAGGTCTTCAAGTAGGTGAGCATCATCGACACTTTCAGGGCTCGTCGCGCTGCTAAACTGATTTGGCATTTGTGTATTAAATCAACTTTAAAACTCTGCAACCCGAACATTCATTGTTAAGCGCCCAATGATTCCCTCAGAACCCGCTTGAGGATTTTCCCATTCGCATTGCGCGGAAGCGGCCCATCGGTGAACGAAAAGAACTCTGGAATCTTGTAGTCCGGCAGACGCTCGACGCAAAGCCGGCGCAACGCCGCTTCCCCGAGTTCTGTATCGTCGCTCCAGATGAACGCCTGCAATCTTTCACCGAGGACATCGTCGGGCCGTCCGACCACAGCGCATTCTACCACCGAGGGATGAAGGTGAAGCACCTCCTCCACCTGCGTCGAGGAAATCTTGTAGCCACCGCGGTTGATCATGTCCTTCTTGCGATCGACCAGCCTGACGAGGCCATCTTCCTTGATCATGGCGATATCGCCGGTGCGCCAGAATCCGCCGAAATACTCGGCCTTGGTTCTTTCGGGATCGCGCCAGAAGCCGCTGCTGCAGCCGGGACTACGGATCCACAACTCGCCCACGCTGCCCGGCGGCAATTCGATGCCATCCTCATCCATCACCGCCAACTCGACGCAGGGAAACGCCTGCCCCACCGCATCGAGGTTGTCGGCGGTATCCTCGGGCCGCACAAAGGTCGAGGGGCCACCCGCCTCGGTGGCGCCATAGGAGTTCATCAATCTGAGGTGGGGGAAGATTTCGGCCAGCCGCACCACCGTCGATCCGCGCATGGGGGCGGCGCCAAATACCCCGTATTTCCAGGCGGAAAGGTCGTATTTGCCTATATCGCTCTGGCGAATGCACAGCTCGTACATCGACGGCACCATCAGCGTCTGGGTCATCCGCTCGCGTTCGGCAATCTCGAGAAAACGCGCCGCCTTGAATTCGGACATCAGAATAACCGTTCCGCCGCAATACATGATCACCGAAAGGGCGGAGACCAGCCCACCGGTGAAACTGAGCGGAATGGAAATGACCGCGCGATCAGCGGGAGTTAGGCCAATGCACAGCGTATAAAACATCGCGGTGTGAACCACGCCCATATGCGTCAGCTCCACCCCCTTGGGCGGCCCTGTCGTGCCCGAGGTGTAATTGATCGAAAGCGTGTCTTCCTCGTGGATCACTGGCGCGGGCGTAATCGCGCCGTCCACATGGATGTCGGCAAAGGTGATCGAGCCCTCGCAGGCCTGCGGGCAGATGCGAAAACGCACCTCCGGCGCCTCCGCCGCGCTCGGCAGCAGGTCGACGAGCGCATGCTCATGCAGGATCGCGCTCGCCCCGCTATGCTGGATCAGGTGCCGCAGCGCGTCCTTCTGCTCGCGAATGTTGATGGGAACGATGATCGCCCCGATTTTCGCGCAGCCCAGAAAGGCGATGATGAATTCGGGGCGATTGCCGAGGAACAGCGCCAGCCGGTCGCCATGGCCAATGCCGCGCGCGAGCAGCCCCTTGGCAAAGCCGGTCGCCTTAGCCTCCAGCTCCCGCCAGGTCAGGCGGGTATCCTCGAAGATCAGCGCCTCGCCATCGGGGTTTTCGCGCGCCGCCTTGTGTATCATGTCGAAGTAACAGCCTGGACGATCCGCAAAGCAGTTCACTACCCGGTCGCCGAAATGGGCTTCCTTGCGAATGGCGACGTTGAGATCGCTCCAGTCCCGCGTCATCTCAGGCTCCTGGTTCCTGGATCATCCCCGTCATGCCGGTCACACCCGGTGATGCCGCACGCGATCGCGCGCGATGATCATCTTCATGATCTGCGCCGTACCATCGCCGATTTCCAGCCCCAACACATCGCGCATCCGTTGCTGATGCGGCAGGTCCATCGACCAGCCATAATGCCCATGGGTAAGCAAGCACTGGCGGATGGTGTCGAAGGCGGTCTTGGGCGCCAGCCATTTGCACATCGCCGCTTCCGAGGTGTGCGGCAGATTTTGATCGCGCAGAGAGAGCGTATGATAGCACAGCTGGCGCGAGGCCGCGATCAAGGCTTCGGCCTCGGCCAGCGGGAAGGTCACCCCCTGATAGGTCGATATCTTCGCCCCGAAGGTCTCGCGGTGGTTGGTATAGCGCCAGGTTTCATCGAGGGAGGCCTGCGCCGCGCCAATGCACATCAGGCCGATAAAGGCGCGGTTGAAGTCGAAGCCGTTCATCACCTCGATGAAGCCGCTGCCCTCCTCGCCAATGCGGTATTCCTCGGGAATCTCGACATCGTCGAAAAACAGCGAGCCGCGGCCAATGATGTGGCTGCCGACATCGTTGAAGCGGGTGCGGGTGAGGCCGGCCAGATTGGAGGGCACGAAGAACGCCGTCACCCCACGGCCGCCCTCTTCCTTGCTGCCGGTCCGGGCGAAAATGACGAAGGCATCGGCCTGATCGGCGCTGCTGATCGAGGTCTTCTCGCCTTTCAGGATATATTTCGAACCGCGACGAACCGCCGAAAGCGACACCCGTGCCGCATCCGATCCGGCGCTGGGTTCGGTAAGGCCAATCGCCACCAGTTTCTCGCCGCCCACGATCTTGGGCACCCATTCCTCGGCCAGCGCGCGGTTGGCGTTCTTGGCGATCACCTGACCGAGCAGCGAGCCGGAGGACTGGACATAAGCGACGTTGAAATCGCCATAGGCGATTTCCTCGGCAACAATACCGCTGGCGAGATTGCTGAGCCCCAGCCCCCCCAAATCCTCGGGCAGCTCGGGCGCGATCAGCCCCAACTCGCCCATCTCGCGCATCAGCGCGCGATCGTAATGTGTCTCGCTGTCGCGCTTCACGTAAAACGGGGTGAGCTTATCGCGCGCAAAGCGTTGCGCGGTCTCTCTCAGATCGGCGTATTCTTGTCCAACTACGGTCATCATATCATTCCCATACCGGCCGACGGCGTGGTCATCACGCCCTCAAACCACCATCCGCTATCTCCTATCCCGAGCCGAGGCTACCCAGTCGAGCGCCCTCAATCCACCATCGTCAGCCCGCCGCTTACGCTCAGCACTTGCCCGGTGATGTAGGCCGACTTCTCCGAGAGGAAAAATTCGATCGCATCCGCCATTTCCTCGGGCGTGCCAAGGCGGCGGAACGGGATCGCGCGCGCCATGCCATCCTTGATCTTCATCGCCCATTCGCTGGTCTGGCTCTGCAGCAGCGGGGTGTCGGTGGGGCCGGGGCACACACAGTTGACGTTGATCTGATAGCGCGCCATCTCGCGCGCCAGCGTCTTGGTAAAGGCGATGATCCCGCCTTTCGCGGCGGAATAGACCGCCTCGCCAGTGCTGCCCACGCGCCCGGCGTCGCTCGAAATATTGACGATCTTGCCCGATTTCTGCGCGATCATGCTCGGCAGCAGCGCCTGAGTCAGGCGGATCGCGCCCAGCAAATTGATCGCGATCAGCTGGTCAATCAACTCGGGGGTATTGTCGAGAAAGGGCTCAACCTTGTCCCATCCCGCCGCATTCACCAGCCCGTCGATCCGGGGCGAGGCCGCCAGCAAGCCCGCCGCGCAGGCGGCAACGGAACCCGCATCCGAAAGATCGATCGCCACGAAGCTGATCCTGCCCCCGGGTCCCTCGGCGCACACCGCCTCGCCGCCCTTTTTGTCTCGGTCGGCGATGATAATTTGCGCGCCCGCGCGGGCCAGCAGCAGCACGGTCGCCCGGCCGATGCCAGAAGCACCTCCGGTAACTACGAATGTCTTATTGTCGAACGCCACAGATTGATCTTTCAACGGGTTTGGTGGTTCAGAAAATCTCGAACCAGCGCTTTGGTTTCAGAGGAGTCGAGAAGCGCCCGGGTCTCCTCG
>JAYVWX010000096.1:0-4519 GCA_043785715.1 Novosphingobium sp.
CGATCGTGATGCTGTCGTCCCGCTCGCTTGCTCCGGCGGCGCAGTTGGCATTCCTCCTGACTCGCGGTCAGCAGGCCCGGCAGACGCTTGAATCGATCCAGCGTCTGTGGGACGAACCCGACGAACGGCGAATGGGCAGTGCATCCATCACCCCACAGGTTCGCATCGGCCACATCAAGCTCGAAGAACTCAGCTTTTCCTATCCTGATGCCGCGACGGAATCGCTCGCCGGAATCAACCTCGAGATCAATCCGGGTGACCGGATTGCGATTATCGGCCGGGTCGCTTCCGGCAAGTCAACGCTGGGCCGGATCATCTGCGGACTGTACCAGCCTGCCGGAGGGGCAATGCTGGTCGATGGTATCGACAGTCGCCAGTACCGGCCGCAGGATCTGCGCATCGCCCTGCGCTTCGTTGGTCAGGATGCCGATCTTTTCAGTGGCTCGATCAAGGACAACCTTGCGCTGGGGGCGGGCCAGGTGAGCGACGAGGAACTGCTGGATGCACTGCACTTCGTTGGCGCGGAGCAGTTTCTTTCACGCGATGCCGGCGGCTTCGACCGCGCGGTCGGGGAATCCGGCAGCCGGCTGTCAGGCGGGCAACGTGCATTCCTTACGCTCGCCCGCGCCTTCGTCAATCCGGCCAGGCTGATCTACCTCGATGAGCCCACCGGCGCGATGGACAGCCAGACCGAGAAACTCTTTGTCGATCGCCTGTCCCAATCGCTGACACCTGGTCAGACACTGGTTATTTCCACACATCGGCCAGCTCTTTTTACGATCTGCAACCGCCTGATCGTGCTCGACAAGGGGCGCATTGTTGCTGACGGTCCCTGTGATGAAATGATTGCCTCGGCAGGAGTCGGTCCCAAACCTTGACATGCCAGACGCTGCGATCCTTGATCTGGGGGCATTTACCCATTCCGGCGTGACGGCGCGGCGCTGGCTGGCGGCTGACCTGTATGTGCCGGCGGCACTGCTTGTGCTGGCGGTGGCAACGGGATTTGTGGCGGGTGACGGCATCTCGAATGTCGCTCGCGCCCTCGATCGCATAGGCTGGCGCAAGCCTCAGCCCGCAGCGACGATACGGGTGGAGTTCGACCAGTTGCGCATGGTCGATAACCTCACCGTGGATGACAAGGCGCAGATCGTCGTCGAGGGTGCCGCTGCGCAAGACCGCAATGCGGCGATACCGGTCTCGGGCCTGCCGATCGAAAATGTCCGCAGCTTCCTGTTGGCCGGTGCGGGCGAGGGCAATTACGCCACGGCACTCAAATGCCTGACACAGGCGATCTATTACGAGGCGGCAGTCGAGCCGCTGGACGGCATGCGCGCCGTTGCGCAGGTGGTGATTAATCGGATGCGCCACCCAGCCTATCCGAAAAGCATTTGCGGGGTGGTCTATCAGGGATCGGAACGGCGGACCGGCTGCCAGTTCAGCTTCACCTGTGACGGTGCATTACTGCGGACACCCGCAGCTGCGGCATGGATGTCCGCCGGAGCAGTCGCGCGCGAAGCCCTTAACGGCCACATCGAAGCCAGCGTCGGGACCTCAACCCACTATCACGCGGATTACGTATTGCCGAAGTGGGCTTTCCAGCTTGGCAAGATCGAGCAACTCGGCCGGCACATCTTTTATCGGTTCAATGGCAGTTGGGGGAAGTCGGCCGCGTTCATCGGTCGCTACAGCGGCCTCGAACGCATTCCCGCGATCGACTATATCGCGCTCCGAGCGAGGGCCTCGTCGAATGACGCTGAGCCGGCTGTGGACAGCGTTGTGCCCGGGCTGACCGTGGCGTCGCATATCACAGACCGCCATGCGGCAACCGATGTCGGCGGGCGGATTGATGTAACGAAGGCGTGGCGCCTCTCGATTCCGGACCCGACTCAGGCGAATACGCGCTATCGTCAGGCTATTGGCGAAGCACCTGCGGCACTCGCTGTGAGTGAAAAAGTCGCGGCAAATCACGTAACAGAGGCAGTAGCTGATCAATGACCCTACGCGATTGGTCGGGATTTGATGATTGGGATGCGAACCGGAAGCTGATCGCGATCTGTGCTGTCGGCATGATGATCCTGATTTTGTGGGCAGCATTTGCCCGCATTGATGAAATCACGCGCGGTCTCGGCAAGGTCGTGCCGTCAAGCAAGGTCCAGCTCATCCAGGCAGCTGAACCGTCAACGGTTGCCGCGATCCTTGTCCGGTCGGGCCAACTCGTGAAGCGGGGCCAACTGCTGGTGCGGCTGGACGATTCCCAGTCCGCATCTGCGCTTGGGCAGCTTGAAGCAGAGACTGAACGGCTTGCGGCGCGCGCGGATCGGCTCGAACAGGAAGGCACTGGGGCCGGCAGCGGCGATTGCGCGGCGGGCAGCGTCTGCGCCGAAGAGGCTCGCCTTGCCCAGGCCCGCCAGGCAACCGCCAGCAGCCGGCAAAATGCCCTTGCGGCTGCGGTAGAGCAGCGTCAGCGCGACATGAGCGAGGGACAGGCGACCGTTGCATCGCTTGAGAGCAGCATCCGGCTGTCGCAGGAACAGGTCAACATGCTTGCTCCGCTGGTGGCCAAACGAGTTATTCCGCAAACTGAATTGCTCACGGCGCAGCGCGATCTCGTCGATCTTCAGGGCAGGATTTCCGCCGCTCGCCAGGGGGTTGGTCGTGCCAGTGCGGCCATTCGCGAAGCGCAGGCGCAACTGAGCGAGGCGCGTCTCGATTTTCGCCAGCAGGCGCTGAATGAACGCAGCGAGGTCGCGACAAAGCTGGCCATGAACCAGCAGACGATCAAGGGTGCATCGGCCCGGCAGCAACGCAACGAATTGCGCGCGCCCACCGCAGGCTATGTCAATGACGTGCAGGTCACGACAGTGGGCGGCTTCGTTAACCCGGGCGAGAAGATAATGCAGATCGTCCCGGTCGGCGACAAGCTGCTCATCGAAGCGCGGGTTGCGCCAAAGGATATCGCCTTCATCAAGGTTGGCGATCGGGCCAATGTCAAAGTCACCGCCTATGACTTCTCGATCTATGGCGGACTGGCCGGCCGTGTTCGAAATATCAGCGCGGACAGCATCTATGATGAGGTCGAGCGGCAGGCCTATTACACAGTGCTGGTTGAGACCGATCGCGCCTTTATTACCAAAAATGGCCAAAATTTTCCAATCATGCCGGGCATGATCTGCGATGTTGAGATTATCACGGGCAGGAAGAGCGTGCTGACCTACCTGATGAAGCCAGTTTTGCGCGCATTCGACGAGGCATTGACAGAACGCTGATCAATATCCGTGAAGCCATTTCTGGTCATTGTTGAATGACAGGATCGGACGATAATCGTAGCTTGCACTCGCATCGAGAACGCGGTCGGTCGCATTATCGAGCAACCAGTTCTTGCCGTTCAACTGGACGACCAGCAGCGCGTGATCGGCATGGCGCACAAGATCTCGTGCAATTACCAGATACATGTCCTTGCGTGAAACGCCCATCGCAGCGAGCAATTGCAGTTTGGCGACCGCAATGTCTTCGCAATCGCCGGCGCCCCGGTACAGGGTTGTTGCGGCACTCGCCCAGTAATCTTCCTGGCCGTATTGGTCGCGGTCTTCGACATAGCGGACGTGCTTGTTGGTCCAGGCATTGACTGCGGCCAGAGCGGCTTCGTCGGGATGGCCGGAGGAAACCGCCAGCAAGGCTGAAGCCGTGCCGCGCGGCAAAGTATCACGCTGAACCCGATCCCACACCCCGTCAAAACCGGTCCGGCGGATTGGCAGTCGCTTGCTGGCGAGGAAGTTGTCTCTGCCCAGGGGCGATGGGCCGCGAATTGCCGGATGGATATCAGGCAATTCAAGGCCTGGCAGGGTGATGGATTGGCAGTTGGAATCGCCGCTTCGCGGCTCGATAGTCGCGGCCATCGGTGAAAATGCCACTTCGGCGGATTTCGATATCGGCAACGTGGGGGAGACCTGCTGCAGAGTGAGCATCGCCAGCCGGCTGACCTGACCACCCAGGATTGCCGCAGATTTGCTCAGGCCATCAGTGGCAACGAGAGCCTTCATGTCGCCCGCAGCCGGGGCTATCGGCGAGGCACAGCGAGGTTGGTTAGCGAATGCTGCAGTTGAAAACAGGCTGGGCAACATGCCAAAGCCGACGCCCGCCTGAGCGGGTACAGAAATGCACAATGCGCCATAGGCAAGGCCCGCAAGCGCAAGGACGAGGCGGTGCTTTTCCATAGCACCCAATCTGGCAGGCTTTGTTCAAGGGGAGGTTCAGACGCATAGTTAACGCGCTGGAAATGGTTCGGGCGGTGCTGTCAAAGCCAACGCACCGGGGCGCAGCGGAACTGAGCGTTGGCCCCTGTTTATGCCGCCGTTGACAGTTTACCCTATACCCGCCGGTGGCCGATTCTTTAGCAAGCGCTGCCAATCAATCATTGGCAGCGCGATCCAAGCGGTATTGAGAGAGCAATGTCCATGCAATGCCTCAAATTATACCAAAGTGCGATGATCTTGACTCATCGCACTTTGGTTAAGCCCGT
>JAYVWX010000097.1:0-9682 GCA_043785715.1 Novosphingobium sp.
CATAAAGGTGCCGCTACGCACGCCCGAGGAATACCGCCATATCGAAGCCGCGCTGCGCAACAAGATCGAGCGCCTGGAAGCCGAACTCAAGGAAGCCCGCGCCGAGAAGGCCAAGGCTGACCGCACCGCCGAACGCGAGCGCGGCAAGGCCGAGTACTGGCGCCAGCTCTACACCGCCGTGCTCGCGCGGGTATCGCCCGATCGAGCCGCCGTCCCCCCACCCTCATCCGACGACTGAAACGTCACGCCCCGATCGGGTTACGATCAAGCGAGTTGGAAGTGAGCCGCCTGCGGCGTCTTGCACTTCCAACTCGCTTGATCGTTCAAATTAGGGGTGAAACACAATGGACAGGCGTTCTACCTTCAACCCATTGTAATTATGCCAAAAGACAAGGTCTGGTATAGATATATGTTAAATAAAGAAACAACCGAGCCGGCTTCCCCGTCGGGGAATGCCGCGTCAAACCGCAAAACGGCCAAGCACATAAGCCACCACCGCGATGATTGCCGCCCACGCAGCCGCCATCGCCGCTTTCTGCCGGAACGAGAGTCCATCGGCTTGCAAGGCACGGTAGTTGAGAAACAGCCAGCCCAGCATGGCGATCAGCGAAACCACGATTGTGCCGGTTGCCATCATGCGGCGATCTCCATGCCGTCATAACCCACCAGCACATGTGGCGGCACTTCGCGGCTCAGGCTGGCGTAATCCATGCTTTTATCGAGATGGGTCAAGATTGCGCGCCTGGCGCCGGTCTTCTCCGCAAGCTCGAGCGCCATCGCCAGATTGGCATGGGTGGGATGCGGCTCACGGCGCAGGCAATCGACGACGAGAATATCGCAGCCGCGCAGCAGCGCCACCACGTCGTTGGTAATCTCACTGAAGTCTACCGCGTAACATATTACTTTGCCGTCACATTCGAACCGGAAGGCAGTGGACTGTGCCGGCCCGTGCGGCATCTGGCACCAGCTGACGCCAAAACCGGCGCAAATCCGCAGCCGGTCAAGTGTGTCGATCTCGACAATCGTCGGATAGCCAAACTCTCCGGCGAACACATAGCTAAAGCGCTGGCGCAGACGGCGCACAGTCTCGGTTGAAGCATATCCCGGGATCGGGCCGCCCCGGCCATAGCGCATCGGCCGCAGATCATCGATGCCGTGGACATGGTCGGCATGATCGTGAGTCCAGAAAATGGCATCGACCCGGTCGATATCATTGGCGAGCAATTGTGCGCGTAAATCCGTCGAGGTGTCGATCAGCAGCCGCGAACCGGCGTCGTTTTCCAGCACGATCGAGACCCGCGAGCGGCGATTGCGCGGCTCAAGCGGATCGCAGTCGCCCCAGTCGTTGCCCAACCGGGGCACGCCGGTCGAAGTCCCGCAGCCCAGGATGGTGAGCTTCACGGGGAGGCCTTGCCGAACAGCTTGAAGAAATTCCGGGTGGTGGTCTCGGCCAGCGCCTGGGGCTCAACGCCGCGCAGTTGGGCGACGAACCGCGCGGTATCCGCGGTGTAGGCGGGCTCGCAGATCCTTCCGCGATGCGGCACCGGAGCGAGGAACGGCGCGTCGGTTTCGACCAGCAGGCGATCTTCGGGCAATTGCGCCGCAATCTCCTGCAAGTCTCTGGCATTCTTGAAGGTGACGATCCCGGATAGCGAGATTGTCAGCCCCAGGTCGAGCATTTTGCGGGCGAAATCTGCCGAGGCGGTGAAGCAGTGGATCAGCGCCGGGAAGGCCCCCTTACCCATTTCGTCGGCCAGGATTGCGGCGGTATCGTCCTCCGCGTCGCGGGTGTGGACGATCAGCGGGAGGCCGGTGTCACGCGACACCGCGATATGGGTGCGGAACAGCGCGCGCTGCGTGGCGCGATCGGAATGGTCGTAGAAATAATCCAGCCCGGTCTCGCCAATAGCGACGACTTTCGGGTGCCGCGAAGCCTCGCTCAGCGCCGCAGCGCCTAGATCGGCGTGCGCGTCAGCCTCATGCGGATGAATGCCGACGCTGGCCCAGACATCGTCCTCGCGCGCCGCGGTGGCGATCACCTGATCCCATTCGCGTAGACGGGTCGAAATGCTGAGGAAGCCTGAAATCCCCGCCTCCCGCGCCCGCGCCAGCACCGCCGGCTGATCCTCGACCAGACCCTTGTATTCCAGGTGGCAGTGGGAATCGATTAGCATCAGACTTCGTCTTCCGCCAAAAGCTCGAGCCGCGGGAAGACGCCAACCGGCTGTTCGAGCCGGAAGCCGCTGTCAACGAGGCGGGAATACCACTCACGGTCGTTCAACACAGCATAACTGCGCTCGTCCTCCGGAATGCCGATTTGATCGAGCAGCCTATCGGCCGAAGCTGGAATGACTGGACGAATTGAAAGGGCAAGATGGCGCACTGTCATGAATAAGGTCATCAATACGATGCGCATGCGTTCCGGATCTGTCTTACGCAGAGTCCAAGGCGCCTGCTCATCGACATACTGGTTGCACGCAAAGACTGCACGCATCCAAGCTTCAATGCCGTTTGAGAAGTCTAAGGCCATGAATGATCTGGGCAAATCCACTATGCACGTCGTTGCGACTAAGCCATGCAGCATGGTGTCAATTTCTGTAGCAGAGAACGCGGAAATTTCTCCATCGAGGTTCTTGAAAATCATCGACAGAACCCGCTGCGCCAGATTGCCGAAACTGTTCGCCAGTTCGGCATTGCATCGCGTGACAATCGCCTCCGCCGAATAGCTGCCGTCCTGGCCGAAGCTGACTTCGCGCAGCAGGAAATAGCGCAGCGCATCGACGCCGAAGCGGTCCGCCAGTTCCAGCGGATCGACGACATTGCCGAGCGATTTCGACATCTTCTCGCCGCGCGCCAGCAGGAAGCCGTGGCCGAACACCTGCTTCGGCAAGGGCAGTCCCGCCGACCACAGGAAGGCCGGCCAATAGACCGCGTGGAAGCGGACGATGTCCTTGCCGATCAGATGCAGATCGGCCGGCCAGAACCGCGCGAAGTCCCCGGAGGTATCTGGATACCCGATACCGGTGAGATAAGTCGTCAAGGCATCGACCCAGACATACATCACATGCCCAGGCGAACCCGGCACCGGCACGCCCCAATCGAAGCTGGTGCGCGAGACGGAAAGATCGTTGAGCCCGCCTTCGACGAAGCGGATAACTTCGTTGCGGCGGCTTTCGGGCTGGATGAAACCGGGATTGTCGCGGTAAAGCGCCAGCAGCCGGTCCCGATATTTTGCCAGACGGAAAAACCAGCTTTCCTCGACCGTCCATTCGACCGGCGTGCCTTGCGGTGACAGCTTTTCGCCCCCTTCCCCGGGAACCAGCTCCTTTTCGTCGTAAAAAGCCTCGTCGCGGACCGAGTACCAGCCCTCATAGCGGTCCAGATAGAGGTCGTCCGATGCCTGCATCGCCTGCCACAGCGCAACGCTCGCCTGCGCGTGCCGTTCCTCGGTGGTCCGGCAGAAAGCATCATAGCGGATATTAAGTTTCTCGCACATTATCCGGAAATGGTTTGACATTTCAGTCGCAAATTCGAGCGTGTCCTGCCCCGCCGCGCGCGCTGTTTGCGCCATCTTGAGGCCGTGCTCATCGGTGCCCGTGACCAGGCGAACGTCCTTGCCCTGCATGCGGTGAAAGCGCGCGATGGCATCGGCGGCGATCGCCTCATAGGCGTGGCCGATGTGGGGCTTGCCGTTGGGATAGGCGATGGCGGTGGTTATGTAATAGGGATCGGCCATTGCGGGCGCGCGGGCTTTCTGTGAGGGCTCAAGCCGCCTCTTTAAGCATCGCTGCCGAGGCCAGCAACCCGCCAATTTCCATGATCAGCAGGCCGGCATCGAAGTTATAGGTCGGCGCCTGGCCGCTCAGCCGGGCCAGAGCGCTATGCGCGGCGATAATCCGGGCTTGCCGCTCACGCCCCGCGCCGGCGGCCTCCGCAGCCAAAATCGCGCGGGCCAGGTCGAGCGAGCCAAGCAGGCGCTCGCGGTCGGGGCGGGCGCCGATTTCCTCGGCCAGCGCGCCGCGCAGGGCGAAATCCTTGTCGCCCTCGACCACCAGCCGCTGCATCAGGCCCAGCAGTCTGCCCAGCCCCTGTCCGACGAAATCGAGCGCCGCACCGGGCGAGCCCCGCGCTGCCGCAATCGCCGCGGCGCGCGTGTCGCCATCCGCCCCGGACGCCTCGCGCCGGAGGATGGCGTCGATCTCGCCGTCGTCCAGCGGCGCGAATTGCAGCGTCAGGCAGCGTGAGCGCACGGTGGCGAGCAAGCGCCCCGGCCGGTGGGAAATGAGCAGGAAGAAAGTGCCCGATGGCGGCTCCTCGAGGCTCTTCAGCAGCGCATTGACCGCGCCCTTTTCCATATCGTCGGCGGGATCGATGATGATTGCGCGGCGGCTGCCGAGCGTTGGACGAGTGGTCAAACGTCGTTGCATGCGGCGGATCTGGTCGATGGTGATGTTGCGCTTTAGCAGGAACGGCTTGCCGTCGGCGCGCTTTTTCTCCTCGTCGTCATTGGCCGGAAGGTGGCTTAATACGATGATATCGGGGTGATTTTCGCCCTTGGGCTGGGGAATTCCGGGTTCTGCGACCAGTTCTTGCGCCGCCGCACGGGCAAATGCGCCCTTTCCCATCCCCTTGATCCCAGCCAGGATCCAGCCGTGATGCATCCGCGCGGAACCCAGCGCCGCGCGCCACTCCCGCCACGCCGCATCATGGCCCGAAAGGTTCATGGCGCCGGCTCGAGCAGGGGACGGACGGCGGCGAGGATCAGCGCCTGCGTCGCGTCCACCACGCCGCTGCCGTCGATCCGGGCGAAACGCTCCGGTTCAGCCTCGGCGATGCTGGCGAAGGCGCGGGCGACCTTGGCGTGATAGGCGGCATCGCGCCCGCCGATACGGTCGGCCTCACCGGCATCGCGCCGGGCGAGACGCTCGGCGACCTCCTCGGGCGGGACTTCGACCAGCACCACCAGGTCGGGCATCAAGGCGCAGCTGCCGATCCGGTGCACCTCCATGATCTCCTCGTCCGTCAGGCCGCTACCGCCGCCTTGATAGGCCCGGCTCGAATCGACATAGCGGTCGCAGATCACCCATCGGCCCGCCTCCAGCGCCGGCCGGATTACCCGTTCGACATGATCGGCCCGGGCCGCAGCGAACAGCAGCGCCTCGGCCCGCGGGTTCCAGCCCTCGCCATCGGCCCCCAGCAGCAGCGCGCGGATCGCTTCCGCGCCGATTGTACCGCCCGGCTCGCGGGTGACCACCACATCCACCCCGCGCGCGCGCAAGGCCTCGGCCAACAACCCGGACTGGGTCGACTTGCCGGCCCCTTCCCCGCCTTCAAAGGCGATGAAGCGGCCTTGGATCATGTCCAAAGTCCCACAAGCCCGTTGACCAGCCGGTCGAACAGGCTGGCCTTGCCGATCGAGCTGGCGGCATACAGCGGCACGCGCCGGGGGATCTGACCGGTGGCGGCGATTTCCATCTCGGCGATCCGCGCGCCGCTGGCTATCGGGGCGGCAATCGGCCCGCTGTAGACGATTCGCAGCGACACGGACTGCGGTACCCCGCGCGGCGCGACCGAATGGATCGCGAACGGCGCGGTGAGATTAACCTCCCGCGCATCGCCGCCTTGAACCTTTGCCGCGCCGACCAGCGCCCCTGGCGCAAACAAGGGACGGGCATCCCACGCGGCAAAGCCCCACTCGATCAGCGCCCGCGAGGCCGCCTTGCGCTCACGCCCGTTCTGCGCCTTGGCCAGCACCATCAACAGCCGCCGCCCGCCGCGCTCCGCGGAGCCGAGATAATTATAACCCGCCTCCCGGGTATATCCGGTTTTCATCCCGTCCGCGCCCTCGACTACGCCGATATTGGGATCGTGATTATGCGCGGTGAAAGCGTTCCAGGTCATCGACTTCTTGCCGAAATAGCGGTGGTAGAGCTCGGGATGCCGGGTCACCAGCGCTTCGCCCAGCTTCACCAGATCGTCAGCACTCACGTAGGTGGCCCCCGCATCCGGCCAGCCGTTTGGCGTAGCGAAATGGCTGTCGCTCATGCCCAGGCGCCGCGCTTCCGCGTTCATCAGTTCACACCAAACCCGCACGCTGCCGGCGAAACCCTCGGCGAGGACGATCGCGGCATCGTTGGCGGAAATCGTTGTCAGGCCCTGCAGCAGCGCATCGACGCTGACGCTCTCGGCCCGGCCAAGGTTCATGGTGGTGCCCTGACCTTGCCATTGCGCGTAGGTCGCCGGATTGACGGTAAAGCGGTGCCAGGTTTCCAGCTTGCCCCGCGCAATGAGTTCGAAGGCGACATAGGCGGTCATCACCTTGGTTACCGACGCCGGCAAGAAACGCAGCTTCTCGTTCTTGGCGTAGAGCTGCTGGCCCGATCCGACATCGAACAACAGCACCACCGGGATAGCATCGAGTTCGGGCGGCGGAAGGGGGACCCCAGGTGCGGCCGTGACCGGCAGGGTCAACGCCGCCCCGCCAAGAGCCGCCGCCACCCCGAAAATCATATGCTTCAAGCCCAACTCCCTACGGCCGGCAAATACCCCCGCGCGGCGAAGTGACCGGGTCAGTCGGCGCGCTGGATTCGCGCATCGTTATAGCCCGCTGCCCTGGCCTTCGCCAGCGCCGCTTCGGCTGCGGCGCGGTCGGCAAAGGGACCGAGCACGACGCGAGCCAACTTTCCGGCAGGCCGCAGCTTTCCGCCCAGCCTGTAGGCGGCGGAAACGGCATTCTGCTGCTGTGCAAAGGTGCCGATCTGGACGAACAAGGTACCGCCTGCTGCTGCCGTGACTGTTAGGCTTGGCGAGGATTGCACGCGGGGTTTCGCGGCGCGCGTTGCGAGCGGCTTGGGCGAAGGTTTCGGGGAGGGTTTTGCGGCGGACTTTGGGAGCGGCTCCGGCGGCGATAGGGAATCAGACACGGATTTAGCGAGCGGAAGCGGCGAAGCCGCGGCTGCTGCGTCCGGCATCGGCGGAGCCACCGAAGTCGCCCCTGCCTGCGGATCGAGCTTGTGCTTCAGCACGGCAAGCAACGACTGTGGCGTAGCCATTCGCTCGGGCGCACGCTGGCCGCTGCGCAGCATGGCGCGTTCGACTTCAGGCGGATTCACCCGGCGAATGCGAATCGCGGCGCTGTCCCGCCCCTCGGCCCCGAGCTGCGCGGCGGCGCCCGGTGAAAGTTCCACCAGCCGGTCATTGCGCATGGGACCGCGCCGTTCGACGCGGACCAGGATGGTCTTGCCGCTGTCCAATGCGGTCACTTCGGCATAGCTGGGCAGCGGCAGGGTCTTATGGGCGATCGACACCGCCGCGCCGCCGTCGCTGCCGATAACAGCGTGTCCGACTGCATCAAAATTCAGGGCATCGACAGGCGTGTAAGATATGGCCTCGACGGTGAACGGCGCGCCGATCACCACCGGATAATCCGCTGCCGGTCCACTGCGGGCGATGGGCTCGAGCGCCGCCTCACCACCTCGGCCAGCGCCGATGCAACCGGAGAGAAGGACAAGCACCGCGAGCGGCAGCACCTGGTTAACGGGCGATCTCATCTGCAAGCAACCCCACCGAAAGCGCGTAATAGTTCGAGCAGTTATATTGCAGGATAACCCTATAATTCCCGGTTAAAAGGTACGCCGGCAAACCGGGTCCATCCGGCTCGAACAGCGCCGCCAGCGTTGAATCGCCGATCGACCGCTGCGGCACCACGCCGAGCCCGCGCCATTCGGACACCGGTTTCCACACCGAATGGCGCGCATGCACCCGGGTGCAAGTCGGCGATTGCACGCGGGGCATCACCGCCATGCGGTTGAAGCTGTCCGGGACTGCCGCCCGCACCCCCCAGGGTTCGCCCGGCCGCCAGCCGGCATCGCGGAAATAGTTGGCGATCGAGGCGAGCGTATCGGCGCGGCTCGACCAGATGTCGCGCCTGCCATCGCCATCACCATCGATTGCGGTGCGCAAATAAACGCTCGGCAGGAATTGCGGATTGCCGAAGGCCCCTGCCCAGCTGCCCAGCATCCGTTCGCGCGGAACCCCCCGGTCGGCCATTTTGAGCAGCGCGATGAATTCGCCGGCGAACAGCTCGCGCCGGCGCCCTTCATAGGCGAGCGTCGCCAGCGAGCGGGCTAAGTCGAAATTACCGGTGTAGCTGCCATAATTGGTTTCATGCCCCCAGATCGCGAGCATGATGCTGGCGGGAACGCCATATTGGCGTTCGATCGCGGCGGCGGTGCCTGCGACCTGGTTATACAGGCTGCGGCCGCCCTGGATGCGGGCGGCATCGACATGTTCGCGCAGATAGGGCGCGACCGGCGGCGGCACTGGCGAGGCGCCGGGCTGCGCGCGGTCGAGTTCGATCACGCGCCAGTTGAGCGAAAGCCCCTGGGTCATCCGCAGGATCGCCGCCTCACTCACCCCTTCGGAGCGGGCGCGGGCAGCGAGCAATTGCAGGTAGCCCTGAAAGCCGTCCTCGGAGCTGGTCTGGGCGCGCAGAGCCGGTTGCGGGCTGGCCGCGGCACATGCGAACAGGACAGCCATCCACAGGCGGCGCAAGCGGTTCATCGGCAAGGTTTTCGCACAGGCTCGACAATTTGGAAATGGCGGGCCAACGAATTTTACCCGCATTCCCAAAGATTTCGGCAACATGGCCAAGCTGCCTAGCGATGTTCGCAGCGCAGGAAATATCCGTTGGCCCGAGCAATCCAAACACGGGTGACAAATCCCCCGCACCGCGCTAGCCGCATCTCGCCTCGCGCAGAGGGACAGGTGGCCGAGTGGTTTAAGGCAGCGGTCTTGAAAACCGCCGTGGGTGCAAGCTCACCGTGGGTTCGAATCCCACCCTGTCCGCCAATTTACGTTGATAATAAAAGAAACTTTACCGGTGTATGGCATTGTTCCCATAATCGCTCCCCGATAGCGGGCTCGCTTGCGGCCAAATGGCTTTGGACATACGGTAGGACGGCGAAGGGGGACAATAGGCAAATGGCACTGATCAAATGTACAGAATGTAGTCGGGACATTTCCGATCAGGCCGCAGTGTGTCCGGGCTGTGGTGCTCCGGTTGTGATTCGAGAGGACACTGCTCGCGCGCCAAGCCATCCGTCGATCGAGGATGGGCAATTTGTAGCAACACGGGAGATGATGGCGGCGCTGGCAAAATCGGCAGTCCATGCCTGCAGCTACAAGGTGGACGCTGCCGATGACGCGGCTGGGACAGTCTCATTCACAACGGGAATGACTATGGGGTCATTTTCCGGCGTAAGCGGAACCGTCATCTATCGTGAAGTCTCGCCGTACCGTTTCGAAGCGTCGGGAGCTGCTAAGCAGAACGTGCGGGGCGGCCAAGCCATCGCGCTAGACCTCTTTGGCGAGGCAAAGGGCAAGGTGGAAAATGTGATCCAGGAAATGAGGCGGCTGGCTCTCAGCGGGGAAGTGGCCAGCAAGGGTGCCCCAGCCGATGGGAATGCCGGCACTGGCTGCGTCGTTCTCGCCCTAGCGATTGGTATTGCCCCTTCACTATGGGCGCTCAATCACTTCGCCTAAGTCGTCACGCAACCTATCAATTGGCGGTCATCAGTCTGGAACACTAGGAACACTAGCCCGGCTTATTCATGACGGCGGCGTAGTTCGCGTGGATTGGGGTTTGGCGGCATTGGCGACCTGAACTGGGCGAGCGTTTCCG
>JAYVWX010000098.1:0-7313 GCA_043785715.1 Novosphingobium sp.
CAACTGGTCACTTTGAACGCTTGAACAAAATTTTGAAGAGAATCGAGGCTCGTGCAGAATTTCGTACCAAATTAGCCCACTGGATTGGAACTACGTTGCACGTAGAGGATCTATTCAGTAACATATCAATTACAAAATACGACCTGCGGCTAGTTCCTCCCTGGAATAGTAAGAAAAACCTTAATTTCACACCAACTGAAACTATCTCAATAACAGATATTGAGTTGTTTACGCATAAATGTCATGTCATAAGTAATGATCTTATCAGGTTCAGCTTAAAATTGGGAGGAATTAATCTCTTGGACTCGATGTTAAATAATGATGCGGTTTCAGCGTGAGCCCGCGCAGATTAGCGCCTAACGCTCTGTTATTCTTATCAACACAGGCTCTCGCCCCCGTCCGTCGTGTGTGGAGCGGGCGCCACGTGAGGTTTGCTTTGGCAGCCCAGGCGAGCGCGGCTACGCACATGGGTGGAGACCGGCGTTGCGGTTGGCGTAGAGGTCGCGCGCGGCCTTCGACAAGCTCAGGCTGAGCGGGGTTCGTGTAGGCCCCACCCCCAACCCCGCTCATGCTGAGCTTGTCGAAGCACCATCAAATAAGCCCCTTCGCCTTGAAACTCACATGCCCCTCGCGCCCGATGATGACATGGTCGTGCACGATCACCCCCAGCAGCCGCCCGGCCTCGGCGATGCGGTTGGTTATCTGGATGTCGGCGCGGCTGGGTTCCGCCTGGCCCGAGGGGTGGTTGTGTACCAGGATCAGCGCGGTTGCGCCCAGGTCGAGCGCCTTGCGGATCACCTCGCGCGGGTGGATCGAGGCCTCGTCGATCGAGCCGTCGCCGACGTGCCAGTCGTGGACCAGCATATTCTTGTGGTTCAGATAGAGCACCCGCACCCGCTCGACGGTGAGATGCGCCATGTCGATGGTAAGATAGTCGATCAGCGCCTGCCAGCTGGCCAGCACCGGCTGCTCGCGCACCGCCTCGAATGCCATCCGGCGGGCAGCGATGGCGACGATCTTGAGCGCCGCCGCGCTGGTCTCGCCCATGCCGGGATGCAGCGTCAGCGCGCGCGGTTCGGCATTGAGCACACCGGCGAGGCTGCCGAAACGCCGGATCAGCGCGCGGGCGAGCGGCTTGACGTCGCGGCGCGGAATGGCGCCCATCAACAGGAATTCGACCAGCTCATGATCGGCAAGGGCATCTGTCCCGCCGCCGAGCAGCCGGCTGCGCAGCCGGGCGCGGTGGCCGGCGGCGTCCAGGCCTGAATTTGGCTGGCCGACTTTCGGCTGGGCAAACAGATCGTCGTCAGCCACCGGCGTTGTTCCCTTCCGCCAGGACAGCCATGCCCGTTCCCTTCCCGTTCAGCTCGCGCAAGCCAAGCTTGGCTCAATGGCGCAGCATTGCCTTTAGCCGGGCGTGGGCGCAAGTGTGAGGCGCATGGTTGAGGACGACGAAGACCCGCTGGCGCCGCCGGCAGCCGTCGCTGAGTTGCAGGGGGCGGGCCGCTCGCGGCGGCGCTGGCGGCGCATGGTGCTGTTCGCGCTTGCCGGCCTGCTGCTGCTGGCGTTGGCGGTCGGCTGGCTTTCCCGCAAGCGGATTGCCGACGACGTTATCGCCGACCAGCTGGCCGCGCTCGGCCTGCCCGCAACCTACCAGGTCGAACGGATCGGGGTGCGGACACAGGTGTTGCGCGATGTTGTCATCGGCAATCCGCAGCGGCCCGATTTCACCGCCGAGCGGCTGATCGTCGGCACTGTGCCGCGCTTCGGGGTGCCGGGTATCGGGCGGATCACTGCGGTTCGGCCCCGGCTCTATGGCAGTTTGCACGGTGGCAAGCTCAGTTTCGGCAGCCTCGACAAGGTGCTGTTCGAGGGTCCGCGTAAAGAGCGGTTCCAGCTGCCCGACCTCGATGTCGCGATCGTCGACGGGCGCGGGCGGCTGGACAGCGACTACGGCCCCTTGGGCTTCAAGCTGGAGGGTGAGGGCAAGCTGCGCGGCGGTTTCGCCGGCACCCTGGCGGCCATCGCGCCCCGTGCCGCAATCGCCGGCTGCACCGCCGAGCGCGCCAGCCTTTATGGCCAGGTCACGATCCGCAGCGAAAAACCGCGTTTCACCGGGCCGGTGCGGCTCGGCGGGCTGGAGTGTCCGGGGCAGACGATGCGGCTGGCCGGCTCCTCAATCCAGCTCGACACCACCATCGACCAGAGTTTCGACGGCGCGCAAGGCCGGCTTGGGCTCGCCCTGGGGACGCTGGGGCTGGGTGGCAGCCAGCTGACGTCGGCCAGCGGCGGTGCGACGTTCAGCTTCCGCAAGCAAGCGCTGACCGCCCGCTATCACCTCACCGGCAAAGGCATCACTACGCCCCAGGCGGTGCTGGCCTCGCTCGCCGCAGAGGGCGTGGTGCGCTCGCAGGACGGCTTTGCCCGGCTCGATGTCGAAGGCGATCTCGATGGCCGCGATGTGCGGGTGGGGAACTGGCTGGACGGCGCTCTAGCGGGGGCCGAGCGCAGCGCCGACGGTACGCTGGCCGCGCCGCTCATCGCCCAGCTACGGGCGGGATTGCGGCGCGAGGCGCCGGGCAGCCGCCTGGCCGCCGGCTACATCCTGCGCCAGACCGGCGCTGTCACCAATCTGGTCGTGCCGCAGGGAATTCTGCGCGGGGGGAGCGGCGCTGCGTTGCTGGCAATCTCGCGGCTGCAACTGACCGCCGATGGCATCGCGCCCGCGCGCTTATCCGGCAATTTCACCACGGGCGGCAGCGGCCTGCCGCAGATCGCCGGGCGGATGGAGCGAAATCCGGGGGGCGGCCTCGCGCTGCGCGCCTCCATGGCCGATTATGCCGCGGGTGAGGCGCGGCTGGCCGTGCCGGAACTGGTGCTGGTCCAGGCGCGCGGCGGATCGCTGGGATTTGCCGGGCAAGCGCGCCTCAGCGGACCGCTGCCCGGCGGGGCGGCGCGCAATCTGGCGCTGCCGCTCGACGGCAATTGGTCGCCGCAGCACGGCCTGGCGGTGTGGCGCAAATGCACGCCGGTCAGCTTCGATCGGCTCGCCTATGCCAATCTGACGCTATTGCGCCGCTCGATCACGCTCTGCCCGCCCCGTGGCGGAACGATCCTCGCCTTGGATTCGCGCGGCACCCGGCTGGCGGCGGGAGCGCCCTCGCTTGATCTCGCC
This sequence comes from Novosphingobium sp., assembly GCA_043785715.1. Lineage (GTDB taxonomy): Bacteria > Pseudomonadota > Alphaproteobacteria > Sphingomonadales > Sphingomonadaceae > Novosphingobium. Next base: position 3,176 of record JAYVWX010000098.1, read on the forward strand.
GGTAGCTTGGGGTCGACCCCGATCCGGCTCACCGGCGGACCGGTCGGCTTTGCTTGGCCCGGCTCGCTCAATGCCCGCTCGCTCGATGTCGCGCTGGGGCCGAGCGCCAATCCCTCGCGCTTCCGCATCGCCAATCTTGCTGCGAAAATCGGCAGCGATGTCGCCGGACGCTTCGCCGGAACCGACGTTCGGCTGGCCGGTGTCCCGCTCGATATCCTCGGCGCGGACGGCGCCTGGCGCTATGCCGGCGGCAGGCTGTCGATTGCCGATGCCGCCTTCCGGCTCGAAGACCGCGCGCCCGACGACCGCTTCCGGCCGCTCACCTCGCGGGACGGCGCATTGCAGCTGGCGGACAACGTCATCACCGCCGCCGCCACGCTCGCTGAGCCGAGGAGCAGCCGTCAGATCGTCCGCACCGCCATTCGCCACGATCTCGCCTCGGGGCGGGGCACGGCGGATCTTGCCGTCGAGGATCTGCTGTTCGATCGCTCGCTACAGCCCGACATGGTCACCCGGCTGGCGCTGGGCGTCGTCGCCAATGTCGCGGGGCGGCTGCGCGGGACCGGGCGGATCGTCTGGAACCCGGAGACCGTCACCAGCACCGGCAGCTTCACCACCGACGAACTCGACTTTGCCGCCGCCTTCGGACCGGTGAAAGGGTTGTCCGGCACGGTCGAATTCACCGATCTGCTTGGCCTGGTCACCGCACCCGATCAGCGAGTCAAAATCGCCGCGATCAACCCGGGGATCGAGGCCAACGAAGGCGAGCTGATATTCGAGTTGCGACCCGACAGCGTGCTGGCGATCAAGGGCGCCAAATGGCCGTTCCTCGGCGGCACGCTGACTCTTGAGCCCACCCGGATGCAGTTCGGCGTCGCCGAGGTGCGGCGCTATACACTGCGGATCGAGGGCCTCGATGCGGCGAAATTCATCGCGCGCATGGACCTCGGCAATATTTCGGCGACCGGCATGTTCGACGGCGCGATGCCGCTGGTGTTCGACGAGAACGGCGGCCGTATCGCCGGCGGCCGGCTGGTATCGCGCCCGCCGGGCGGCAATGTCTCCTACGTTGGCGCGCTGACCTATAAGGACCTGTCGACCATGGCCAACTTCGCCTTCGAGGCACTGAAATCCCTGAATTACAAGAAAATGCAGATCGAAATGGACGGCGCGCTGGAGGGCGAGATCATCACCCGCCTGACGTTCGACGGGGTGACCCAGGGCGCCGGGGCCAAGCGCAACTTCCTCACCCAGCGGATCGCAACGCTGCCGATCCGGTTCAATGTCAATGTCCGCGCGCCGTTTTTCCAGCTCGTCCGCTCGTTTCGTTCGCTCTACGATCCGGCCTATGTGACCGACCCGCGCGAGCTCGGTCTGCTGGGGCCTGACGGCCGGCCGTTGCCGGGCGGCCCGGGTTCTGTTTCGCAGAGTGGCGCCGTTCAGCCACCAGTCAGTGAGAAAAAGCCATGATCAGGCAAGAATTGACCGGAAGCGTCCGGCCTGCAAAGACCCTTGCCATGCAGGGGGAGCAGCAGATGCGAAGGTCCGGCAGGCGCGCCGTTTGCGCCTTATTGGTGGGAATGGGGAGTTCGCTGGCCTTGGCGGGATGTGTTTCGGTGACTGCGCCGGACAAGCCGATTGTCATCGAACTCAACATCAACATCAAGCAGGAAGTGATTTATCGGTTGTCTGCCGATGCGGCCAAGACAATCGACACGAATCCGGAGATATTCTGATGCGTTTTTCCATTGCCACCAAGCTCGCCGCCGCCGCCGCGCTGCTGGCGCTCGGCACGGCTGGCGCCGCCTTGGCGCAGCGCGATCCGGCCTATGCTTCGGCGCGTGCCGCCGGCCAGATCGGCGAGAAGATGGACGGCTATCTCGGCGTTGTTGGCCCGGTTGGCGCGGCGGTGCGCGCCATGGTCGACGATCTCAACATCAAGCGCCGCGCGCTCTATTCGCAGAAGGCCCAGGCGGCCAATGCGACGGTTGAGGAATATGCCTTCACCTCCGGCTGCCGCCTGATTGCCCAAACTTCTCCGGGGGAGAAATACCAGGCCGCCGACGGCAGCTGGCAAACCCGCACCGCGTCTCCCCCGCTGCGCGACAGCCGGTGCCCGTGAGCGGATGTGCGAGCCCTCCCCAGCTTGGCCAGGGGAGCTTTGGCGCCCCCGGTTGACTTGCCCGCCCCCCGCCCCTAAGGGGAGCGCGCCTTGGCGGGGTCGCCCGTTTTCATGGCGGTTTTCCCCTCGGTTTTTGATAAATCTTGCGGATAAACCGGCATGGCTGCGAACGATCCCGATGAGGCTCCCGGAGGTGGTGAAGACCCTCGGCTTAGCTCGCTCGACGAGAGGCTGAAGGCGGCGCATCACGCCGAGGCGGAACGCACGGCGCCCAAGGGCACGGGCTCCGCCTTCACCGGGAAGGGCGCGTCTCAGGGCAATCGGGTCTTGTCGACGTTGGTCGGGGTTCCCTTGGGGAGCCTGGCGATCGGCTTCGTCATCGACAATTTGCTTGATTCGCGGCCAAAGGCGATGCTGGCGATGCTGTTTATCGGCATCGTTTCGGCCTTCGTCCAGATCTGGCGGATTTCGCAGGAACGCGCCGAGTAGGCGGGTTTCGGGCATCAAGGATACAGGGGTTAGCGCGTGGCGGCCGAGAGCAAGATCGACCCGATGCACCAGTTCCAGATCAACGCGCTGGGCGGCGGCGCGCTGGATGGGACTCCGCTCGCCTTCACCAATTCGGCGCTGTGGATGGTGATCGTGTTCGGCGCGATCCTGCTGTTCATGTGGGGCGGGATGAAGCGCGAGCTGATCCCGGGCCGCTGGCAGGCCGCGGTCGAAATGCTGACCGGCTTCGCGTCGGGCCTGGCGGTGAGCAATATCGGGCCGGAGGGGCGCAAATATGCGCCCTGGATCTTCACCGTCTTCACCTTCATCCTGTTCTCGAACTTCATGGGCATGATGCCCTTCGGCCTGATCGAGGCAGCGCATCCCTTCACCGTGACCAGCCAGTTCACCGTTACCGGCGTGCTGGCGATCATCAGCTTTTCGATCGTGCTGCTGGTCGGTTTCTGGAAGCACGGCCTCCATTTCTTCAGCCTGTTCGTGCCGCATGGCACGCCCAAGCCGCTGCTGCCGCTGATCGTGCCGATCGAGATGATCTCGTTTCTGGTGCGCCCGTTCAGCCTGGCGCTGCGGCTGTTCGTCGCCATGATTGCCGGGCATATCCTGGTCGAAGTGTTCGGGTATTTCATCGTCAACGGGATCAATTCGGGCACGCCGATGGGCTATTTCATCTCGGCGATCAGCTTCGTCTTCATCGCCGGAGTCAACGCGCTGGAACTGCTGGTCTGCGCCATTCAGGCTTATGTCTTCGCGCTGCTGACCTCGCTCTACATCAACGACGCGGTGCATCTGCACTGAGTTTTCCACCTTCCATCAACAGGTTTACCCAGGGAGTTCGACACATGGATCTTGAAGCTGCAAAAGTGATTGGCGCCGGTCTCGCGGCGATTGGCGTGGGCGTTGCCGCCACCGGCGTGGGCAATGTCTTCGGCTCGTTCCTGCAGGGTGCATTGCGCAACCCGGCGGCTGCCGACGGCCAGCAGGGCCGGCTGTTCATCGGCTTCGCGGCCGCCGAACTGTTGGGCCTGATCGCCTTCGCCGTGGCGATGATCATCCTTTACGCCCGCTAATCCAACGATGCCGGTGGCGGGGCGCTCGCGCTCCGCCGCGGTTCGAGGAAAATCATGCCTCAGCTCAATCAGCTCGCGCTAGTCGCTTATTCGCAATTCTTCTGGTTGGCGGTCGTGCTTGGCCTGATTTATTTCGTGATCGGCAAGGGCATGCTGCCCAAGATCCAGTCGACCGTCGATGCGCGGGACAAGTCAATCGCCGACGACCTCGCCGCCGCCGATGCGGCGCGGACCGAGGCCGATGCGGTCGAGGAAGCCTATCGCCAGCGGATGGATGCCAGCCGCAGCGAAGCGGCCAAGCTGACCGCCAAGGCCAAGGCCGATGGCGCGAAGTCAACCGAAGCACGAGTGGCCGAGGCTGCCGCGGTGATTCAGGCGAAGGCGGTCGACGCCGAGACCCGGATCCGGGCCAGCCGGACGAAGGCGGTCAAGGAACTTG
>JAYVWX010000099.1:0-5370 GCA_043785715.1 Novosphingobium sp.
GCGGCTGCGGCCGAGAAGCTCGGGGGGCGGGTGGCGCTGGTCGCGGGCGACGCTTCGCGGTCCGAGACCGGGGAAAGAGCCGTCGCTGCCGCGCTTGAACATTTCGGCACGCTCGATGTCCTGGCCAACATCGCCGGCTGGTATCCCACCGCTTTGGTCGAGCACACCAGTGACGCCGACTTTCATGCGACAATCGCCGCCAATCTCGCCACCACATTTACCATGTGCCGGGCCGCGTTGCCGGCCTTGCGGGAAGCGGGCGGGGCGATTGTCAACATGTCATCCACCGCCGCGCGGTTTCCCACGCCCGGCCTTGCCGCCTACAGTGCCGCCAAAGCCGGGGTCGAGGCTTTCACCCGCGCATTGGCGGCGGAAGCGGCGCCGGCGGTGCGGGTCAACGCAGTGTCCGCCGGACCGACCCTGACCGATGCCGTGCGCGAGCTGATGGAGACCGACACCACCGGCGCGGTCAAGGCGGTTACAACTGGCTTGCCGATGGGGCGGCTGGCGGAAACCAATGAGATCGCCGAGGCCGTGCTGTTCTTCGCCTCGCGCCGGGCGAGCATCATCACCGGCCAGGTGCTGCATGCCAATTCGGGCGGGCTGATGGCTTAAGAATTGAAATACCGCGCAACTAACGCCCCTCCCGCAAGCGGGAGGGGCTGGGGTGGGTCAGTTCGAAGTGCGTCAAATCCCACCCCTAACCCCTCCCGCAAGCGGGAGGGGGACATTGGCATCAACTCAGACTTTCACGCCGAACAGCGGCGGGATTGTTGCCAGCTCATCCCCGGTAAACGTCGGATCGAGGTATTTGCCCAGCGTGCGGATGGTCTCGGCGTTGTCGCGCAGATCTTCGGGGCGGTGGTGCGGATTGAAATAGCCCTCGCCGACGACAAATCCGACCCGCGCCACCTTGCCCGAGGACGAGCTGAAGATTTCCCCGTTGAGCGTGGTCGAGCGGTGCGCCAGCCAGAGCACGGTGGGGGCGACAATCTCGGCCGGCCCCATCGGCACCTTGCCGGAGCTGATATCGTCGCGCCAGTTTTCGCCCTCGACCACCGCTCCGCCGAAAAAGACATCGCGGTTCATTCGCGTGACCGCCATTGGCGCGACCGCGTTCACGCAAATGCCGCTATCCTTGACCTCCTGCGCCAGCGCCTTGGTCAGCCCGGCAACGCCCAGTTTGGCGGCGGCATAATGCACCAGCGTCTCGTTGCCGGCAAAACCGGCGTTCGACGTGGTGTTGACGATGCGGCCATAGCCCTGCGCGGCCATCAGCGGCCAGACCGTCCGGCTCATCAGGAAGGTGCCGTCCAGCGTCACTGAAAGCATTCGCCGCCAGTCGTCGTCGCCGATGTCGGGCAAAGCGGCATAGGCGATGGTTCCGGCGTTGTTGACCAGCACGGTCACCTTGCCGAAGCTGTCCAGCGCGGTGTCGACAATCGCCCGCGCGCCGCCGCTGGTTGCAACCGAGTTGGTGTCGGCCACTGCCCGCCCGCCGGCGGCAAGGATTTCCTCGACCACGGCCTGCGCCACCGCCCGCGAGCCGCCGCTGCCATCGGCCTCGGTGCCGAGATCGTTGACCACCACCGCCGCGCCGCGCGCCGCGAACGCCAGCGCATATTCCCGGCCAAGCCCGCGCCCGGCTCCGGTGACGATCACGACATCCTCGTCAAACCGCATTTCGGTCATGGCATTGCTCCCGGGAATTGTAATTGCCGCAGTGCCCGGCGCAGGATCTTGCCGGTCGGGCCTTTGGGCAGTTCCGGCAAAATGGTGATCCGGGCCGGAAGCTTGAAGCGGGCAAGATGGTCTTCGCAATGCCGCATCATTGCTTCGATGGAGAGGCTTGCGCCCGCGACGCCGGCGACAAAGGCGACCGGAACTTCGCCGAGCATATCGTCGGCCAAGCCGACGACCGCCACTTCGGCGACATCGGGCAGCTGGTAGAGCACTTCCTCGATATCGGCCGGATAGATGTTCTGCCCGCCCCGGATGATGACGTCCTTCTTGCGGTCGACGATAAAGGCATAACCGTCGGGATCGATATAGCCGAGATCGCCGGTGCGCAGCCAGCCGCGATCGAATACCTCGGCGTTGGCTTCGGGGGCGTTGTAATAACCGGCCATTACGTTCGGCCCGCGGACGACGAATTCGCCGACTTCGCCTGGGCCAAGATCGGTGCCGTCCTCGCCGCGCACCACCAGTTCCATCCCCTCCAGCACCCGCCCGATGGTCCGCCCGTGGAGCAGTTCGCCATCCGCGCCCATCTCGACCCGGGTCAGGGTGACGAGCGCGCTGGCTTCGGTCAGGCCGTAACCGGTCAGCACTTGCGCCTGTCCGCCGGTGGCCTTCAGCACCCGTGCGAGCAAAGCGGCGGGAACCGGCGCGCCGCCGGTCATGATGCGCCGCAGCGAAGACAGCTCGCCAGGCTGGAGCCCAGGATGATCGACCAGCTTTTGCAGCATTGTCGGCACCGCTGGCAGATAAGTGCAGCGGTAGCGGGCAATATCCGCGATGCAGGCTGCGGCGTCGAATTTTCTGTGCAGCACCAGCGTCAGCCCGGTCAGGGCCATGGCGTTGATGCACTGGTTGAGGCCGAAGGTGTTGTACAGCGGCAGAGCGCACAGAATTGTGTCTTCGCCCGAAAGCCCCAGCCAGCCGGGCGAGCGGTCGTAATTGGCGGCCAGATTTGCCGCCGTCAGCATCACCCCCTTGGATTTGCCGGTTGTCGCGCTGGTGTGCAGCAGCATGACGACATCCGAAGGCGAGACGGGCTGCAATTCGAGGGGCTGCGCCTGGCCAGGCAAATCGGGTTGCCAGATCACTGCACCGTTAAAGCCTTCCGGCACGCGGTCGGCGAATTCGGGCGGCAAGATCAGATATTCCAGGTCGCAGCTGGCGACGGCATGGGCGACTTCGCTCTGACGATAGAACGTGTTCAGCGGCGACGCGACTACACCCAGGGCGAACAGCGCTTGCTGCACGACGATGAAATCTGGGCTGTTGGGCATCATGATCCCGACATGGGTGCCGTGCCCGATCTCGCGCTGGGCGAGCAAAGCGGCGGCAGAGCGCACCCGGTCCGCCAGCTCGCCAAAGCTGATCGCCTGAGCTTCAAACCAGATCGCCACCTTATCACTGTGGCGTGCCGCGCTGGCGAACAGATGGCCGGCGCGGTTAGCCAAGCGCCGGGTCCGCAATGCGATAGACCCGCGCTGCTGTGCCTGAAAACAAAGCGTGGCGCTCCTCGGCGTTGGCGCCCTGGGCAAGCCGCTTGAAGGCGTTCCATAGGGTGCGATAGCTGTACATCGCCTTGTCGACCGGGAAGTTGCTCTCGAACATACAGCGGTTCGCGCCGAACAGCTCGATGCAAGTCTCGATATACGGCCGCCATGCCTCGGCCAGTTCGGCGGAGGCAGGGGGCGTCTCGGCCTCGTGCCACTGCGGTCCGCAGACGATCATGCCGAAACCGCCGAGCTTTACCGTGACATTCGGGCATTCGGCCAGTCCGGCCATGTCGGCGCGCCAACTGCGGAATGTATCTTGCTCCTGCCCGCGATAGGGGCCGACGCCGATGATGCAGCCGATGTGATCGAGGATGATCGAGAGATCGGGCAGGGCGCGCGCGGCATCGGTCAGTTCAGGAATCTGGCGGTGATAGAGCATGGCGTCGTAGCTGATGCCGCGTTCGGCCAGGCGGGCCATGCCGGCGCGGTATGCAGTGGTTCCCAGCAGGCCGGCCGGAGCGGGCCGCAAGACGATCCCGTCCGGAAAATGCGGATCGCGCGAGACGCCGTGACGGATGCCGCGAAACGCGCCGCGCCCGGCGGCTTCGTGGGCGTCCAGCACTTCGTCGAGCTTTCCGCCCAGCGTCAAATCGGCGTGGGCGACGATGGCGGCGGCGATTTTCGCGGGGCAGCCAGCCTCAGCGCATGCGGCGGCGATAGCGGCGGCGCCTTCGGTCTCGCCAACCGGGGCAAGATGCGCGGGTCCGTCGCTGCGGTAATTGTAGTTGGCCTGGACGAAGACCGTGGCGCCGATGGCATGGCCGTCGCCGACATCGGCTGCGATTTCCGGGCCGAGATAGGGTACGCCATGTTCGATCCACAGGTGATGGTGGGGGTCGATGATCGGGAGCCCGGGGGTGATCACATCCTCGACGCGGCGCGCCAGCCATTGGGGATTTGGCGGGGGGTAGCGGTATTGCCCGCTGGTATCGAGACTCATGGCATAGTCACGGCTTCAACGTATCCTTTCGATCCGATAATGTTTCGGAACTCTCTGGAATGCAAGTCCGGAAATAGACAGCCAGCCCGTTTCCCCAATACCGGTTCGTGCGCAGCCTCTACAAAAAACCCGACGAAGCGTCGATTTCCTTTGACAGCGAGTTTTAGCCGGTTTTAAGGATAGCACACTCGCTGATTGAGCGTGTGAGGAAACGACGATGAGTCTCGGAAGGGTAGCGGTAATCGCCTCCGCACAAACCGAATTGCGTCACGCCTGGCGAGACGCGCAGCACATCGATCTGATTTCGGCGGTTGTCACTTCCGTGTTCAAGGGCACCGGACTGTCGCTCGACGATGTCGATTTCATCATCGATTCGGGCAGCGATGTGCTCGATGGCCGCTCGATCTCGAACTGCGGCTTTCTCGGCGCGCTCGGGGCGCATCACAAGGAAGAGGCCCGAGTCGAGGAGGACGGGCTGTGGAGCGCGCTCTACGGGGTGAACAAAATCCGCTCGGGCGCATCGTCGATCGGGCTGATCGTCGCTTATTCGAAGCCGTCCGAATCGGATGTGGAGGCTTATTGGTCGTCGCAGTGCGAACCGTTCTACCAGCGCCCGGTCGGCTTCGGGCAGCGCGCCGCCAATGGCATGCAGGCGCAGCGTTATCTCGGCGCTAACCGGGTCAGCGAGCGGGATCTTGCCGAACTGGTGGCAAAGCGCTGGGCCGATGCGGCCCGCCACGGCAAGGTGGCCATCGATTCTGTTCCCGATGCCGACGCGGTGCTGGCTTCCGGCGATGCGGCGACGCCGCTCAAGCGGCTGATGCTGGCCCGTCCGGTGGATGGCGCGGTGGCGGTGCTGCTGGCCAACGAGGATGTGGCGATGCGCCATAGCCGCGCACCGGTGTTTATTACCGGCATGGGAAATGCCATGGATTCGCATGCGTTTGGCTCGCGGACCGCAGGCAAGCTCGCCTCGTGCGAGGCGGCGGCGGCGATGGCCTACAAGAAGGCGGGCTGGAGCGGGGCACAGGCCGAAATCGCCGAAGTCAGCGCCTCATCGGCGGTGTCCGAGCTAATGGCGATCGAAGCGCTCGGTCTGGCGGAAGCCGGAATGGGTATCGCAGCCACGCGCGACAGCAA
>JAYVWX010000100.1:0-3032 GCA_043785715.1 Novosphingobium sp.
ACCGCGCGCCTCTCGGGAAGCAAGCCCTTCCACACCATCCTCGAGGCCGTCACCGCCTGATCGCCCGCGACAGGGGGTGGGTAATTACGGGGGCGCAGCAAAACCTTCCAACCTCCCCGCTGGGAACCGGCGCAATTGTTCTGTTTTAACGCAAAGCCCGTTTTTCTCGCGCGCGCGCGCGAAGGGATTCAGTTTCGCCGCTGATTCTGATAGGTTCCAGATCATGGGCAATTGGAATTCAGGGCGAAGCGGCGGAAGGCCGATTGCGGATAGCGCGATGACGGTTGACGTTGCATGGATGCTGCGGACTGGCAGGGCGGTGCCGGGGCAATATGTCTCAGGAAGGCGCCGCGATCCGCGTTGGGGCTTACGGCCTCGAAGACGTGACTGGCTGCGCCGGGCAGCACGGCCTCCGGTTGGAGCGCGTGACCCAATCTCTCGGTCGTCTTCCGCAAGACGTCGGGTTGAGCCAGCTTGGGGAGCCTCTCGCCTAGGCTTCGGCGTCCTTCCGATTGCGCGCCTGGCGGAGCAAGCGGACGACCTCTTCGTCGGAGGTCTGCGCGAAGTCGGCATAATGCGTGCCGACGGAGTAAAACGAGTCAGGCTGCTCCAGGCAGACGACAGCATCGGTTTCGCGATTGAGGCGGTTCCGAGCACCGCGTGCTGTCCGCTTCGGGAAATCAACATGGCGCGTGAGAGCTGCCCGAAATTCTCGAACGACCACGGTGTGGCGGAGATCCGGATCGGGGTTAGGGCGTTTGAATGCATCGGTGCATCGCCGCCCCAGGACCACCCGCATATCTATCTCGAAATTGGCGGGCGGGAGACCACCATTCTCTGCCCTTACTGCGCGACCCAATTCCGGTTCGATCAAGACCGCGATCCGTTCGACGCCGATCCGCCGGACAGCGTTTATTGCATCGGCTGAAGGCGGCAAGGCTCGCGGCTTTCCTCCCGGCGATTTTGGCTATAGTATCCCCGCGATGAGTTGTTTCCCACGAGGCGAGTCGAAACTGGCCAGGTGACTTGGCAAGGAGCCCGTCCACATTGGAGGCAAGGGCCTATGCGTGTTGCGATTGCCATCGCTGCGCTCGTATTCGGTTCGATCGCTTTTCACCTCCTCAGTCCATGGTGGCAAACACCGATCGCCACCAACTGGGGCTCGATCGATTCAGCGCTCCACATAACCTTGCTGATATGCGCGGTCGCCTTCGTCTTGCTGAACCTGTTCATGGCCCTTGCGCTGATGCGTTTTCGGCACCGGCCCGGCAGTCGCGCGCATTACGAGCCCGAGAATGCCCCGCTGGAAAAGCAGCTGACCTTCTGGACGGCGATCGGGATCGCCGTGATGCTGGCCCCCGGACTTGTCGCCTGGAGCCAGTATGTGACGGTGCCCAAGGATGCCGCCATTGTCGAGGCGGTCGGCCAGCAATGGCAATGGACGTTTCGTTTTCCAGGTCCGGACAGCGTGCTCGGCACGGCCGCAGTCGGCCACATGATGACCGACAATCCTTTCGGCCTCGATCCCCGCGACCCGTTCGGGCGCGACGACATCTTGGTCGAAACCAATGAACTGCACCTGCCGGTGGGAAAGCCGGTGAAGATGGTGCTGCGATCGAAGGACGTGCTGCACGATTTCTACGTCCCCGAGTTTCGGGCGAAAATGGATCTGGTTCCCGGCATCGTCACCTATTTCTGGATGACGCCAACAAAGACGGGAAAATATGACATCCTCTGCGCCGAACTGTGCGGCGTGGGTCATCACCAGATGCGCGGAACGGTGATTGTCGAACAGGCCAAGAATTTCGATGGCTGGCTATCGCAGCAAACGAGCTTCGGGCAGATGATGGCGCAAGCGGGCCCGGCCCCGGTCTCCCCCCGGCTCGCCAGCACCTATGCCGGCACCACGCCAGCCAATCGGGGGATGCGCTGATGGCCACGACGATCGCTGACGACCTCAGGCCGCTGCACCATCCCAAGACCTGGATCGGCAAATATGTCTGGAGCCAGGATCACAAGGTCATCGCCATCCAGTATAGCCTGACCGCCATCGGCATCGGTCTAGTGGCGCTGGTGCTCTCCGTCCTGATGCGGCTGCAGCTTGGTTTCCCCGGCGCCTTTCCGGCGATCCAGCCCGAAAATTACCTGCAATTTGTCTCGATGCACGGGATGATCATGGTGGTCTACCTGCTGACCGCGCTGCTGCTCGGCGGGTTCGGCAATTACCTCATTCCGCTGATGGTGGGGGCACGGGACATGGTGTTCCCCTACGTCAACATGCTGAGCTACTGGGTCTATCTACTGTCCGTGCTGGTGCTGGTGTCCGGTTTCTTCGTGCCCGGCGGGCCGACCGGCGCGGGCTGGACGCTCTATCCGCCCCAGGCAATCAGCGAAGGGACGCCCGGGCATCAATGGGGCATCGTCACCATGCTGGTCAGCCTCGCCCTATTCATCATCGCCTTCACCATGGGCGGCCTCAATTATGTGACGACAGTGCTGCAGGCCCGCACCAGGGGCATGACGCTGATGCGCATGCCGCTTTCGGTCTGGGGCATTTTCATTGCCGCGATCATGGGGCTGCTGGCCTTTCCGGCGCTTTTCGTGGCGGCGATCATGATGCTGCTCGATCATCTGGCGGGCACCAGCTTCTTCATGCCGGCGATGCAATCCATGGGTCAGACGACTGACACCACCGGCGGCAGCCCGATCCTGTTCCAGCACCTGTTCTGGTTTTTCGGCCATCCGGAAGTGTATATCCTGTTGCTGCCGGTCTGGGGTTTAATCCCGCACATCCTCTCCGCCTTTGCGCGCAAGCCGGTGTATGGCTACAAGGCCCAGGTTTACTCGTTCTGGGTGATCGGCATACTGTCTGTCATCGTCTGGGCGCACCACTTTTTTACGGCGGGCATGCCGGTTCCGGCGCTGCTGTATTTCATGTACAGCACCATGTCGATCTCGATACCGGTGGCGGTGCTGTTCTTCTGCTGGATCGCCACCATCTGGCGCGGCGCGATGACGTTCGAAACGCCGAT
>JAYVWX010000101.1:0-3523 GCA_043785715.1 Novosphingobium sp.
ACGCGAAAATTCAAACTGACCCACTACCAAAAGCAGGTCCTGCTGGACTCCAGTATCGAACGCGCGGCGGCGTTGCTGGGCGATCTCACCCCGCACGTATTCGCGCGGTACTATCCGGCCTTCCCCGAGGCGCATGAACGGTTCGAGGAATTGAGCCTGCACAGCCGCAACTCGCTCGAAGGCCAGATAATCGAACAATCGCTGTACTGCCTGATGCAGTGGTTCGAATCCCCCGGGCAAATCCGCATCGTCGTCGTCGGCACCGTACCGCACCACATCGAAACCCTGCAAATTTCGCCGAGCTGCTTCTCAGGCCTGATGGACACGATCTGCGACGTGATCGTGTCCACGATCCCCGCCGATTGCCCGGGCGAGCGGGCCGTGTGGCAGGAACTGCGCGAAGCCATGCAGGGCCTGTTCGCGGAAGGCTGCAAATACGTCTTTCACCCCGCCTGATCGCGGCACACATTTCTAACCCAGCGCGGCAGCCCATTCGACTTCCTTGAAACCCACCAGCAGCCCGCCGGGATATTCCGCCACCGGCCGCTTGATGCAGCTCGGATTGGCCGCCATCACCGCAACTGCCTGCGCAGCGTCCAGCCCGTCCTTGTCCGCGTCGGGCAGCTTTTTAAACGTCGGCCCGGCGCGGTTGAGCACTTTCGCCCACCCGGCCGCCTCGACCCAAGCCGCCAGCCTCACCGGGTCCGCGCCCAGCTTCTTGTAGTCATGGAACGTATAAGCAATCCCGCGCCCGTCCAGCCAGGTGCGCGCCTTCTTCACGGTGTCGCAGTTGGGAATGCCGTAAAGGGTGATGGTCATAGGTCATGCCTGTCGGTTTGGGTCCCCACTTCGATATCCGCTCAGGCCGAGCTTGTCGAAGCCCGCGCGCCCACCTCGCCCAGTGGACATTTGCGCAAAACCGCGACAAAGCCCCCGGCATGAGCATCAACAGCTTCGGCCGTCTGTTCCGTTTCACCACCTGGGGCGAAAGCCACGGGCCGGCGCTGGGCGCCGTGGTTGACGGGTGCCCGCCGGGCCTCGCGATTTCTGAAGAGCTGATCCAGCCGTTCCTTGATGCGCGCCGCCCCGGCCAGTCGAAGTTCACCACCCAGCGGCAGGAACCCGATGCGGTGAAGATCCTGTCCGGCGTGTTTGCCAATGAAGCCGGAATCACCCAGACCACCGGCACCCCGATCAGTCTGATGATCGAGAACATCGACCACCGCTCGAAGGACTATTCCGAAGTCGCGCTGGCCTATCGCCCGGGCCATGCCGACTATGCCTATGACGCCAAGTACGGCTTGCGCGACTATCGCGGTGGCGGGCGTTCGTCAGCGCGCGAAACGGCGGCGCGGGTTGCAGCCGGCGCGGTCGCCCGGCTGGTCATCCCCGAAGTCTCGATCCGCGCCTGGGTCGCCGAAATCGGCGGCGACGCGATCGATCCCGACAATTTCGACATCGCGGAAATCGCCCGCAACCCGTTCTTCTGCCCCGATGCCGAAGCCGCCGCGCGGTGGGAAAAGGTGGTCGACCAAGCCCGCCTCGCCGGCTCCTCGGTCGGCGCGGTGGTCGAGTGCGAGGCGACCGGCGTGCCCGCCGGCTGGGGGGCGCCGATTTACGCCAAGCTCGATGCCGATCTCGCCGCGGCGATGATGGGGATCAACGCGGTCAAGGGGATCGAGATCGGCGATGGCTTTGCTGCCGCCCGCCTCACTGGCGAGCAGAACGCCGATCCGATGCGCCCCGGCGCGGGCTCGCCCGAATTCCTCGCCAACCACGCGGGCGGCATCGCCGGCGGTATCGCCACGGGGCAGCCGATCACCGTGCGCGTCGCGTTCAAGCCGACCAGTTCGATCCTGACCCCGGTCGAGACGATTACCCGCCCCAATGAACACGGAATCTCCGAGTCGGGCGAGATCCGGACCAAGGGCCGGCACGACCCCTGCGTCGGCATTCGTGGCGTGCCGGTGGTCGAGGCGATGATGGCGCTGGTGCTGGCCGATCACAAGCTGTTGCACCGGGGGCAATGCGGCCGTTAAGGGCCCTGCAACGCAGCTGTAATGCCACTGCAAATGCGGCGCAGACGATCGGAAAAACCGCTCATGCTGCCTCTTATCGACAGGAGTATTCGAATTAACCGGGATTCCGCATTTCGCGGAATTTATAGCCAGACGGCGACGGCTGCGGCGAATGCCACGGCGGATAGGTAGTTGCGGACGAGCTTGTCGTATCGGGTGGCGACACGGCGGAAGTCTTTGAGGCGGCAAAACATGGCCTCGACCCGCCACCGGTCCTTGTAGCGGCGCTTATCGTACTGGATCGGCCGCTTGCGATTGCGCCTTTCGGGAATGACGGGGATCGCGCCCTGCTCGCGCAACGTCGCGCACAGGCGGTTTGCATCGTAGCGCCGATCAGCGATCAGGCGCTTCCTCCTCAACCGGAGACTCCCTGAACCACCACAGTCCAGCGGCATCAAGAGACCGGTTGGACTTCAACCCTCAGAAGGGCGTCGTCACTTCTACGACTAATCGTTCTTTTCGATTGCAGCGACAAAGTTTAATCGCTTTTCCGAGCTAACCGCCGCGTCTAACCAGACAGTCAAGATACTCAGGAGTCGATTGCCATGGACATGAAGAGCAGCAATTCCGAGGGCGGTTGCCCGATGAACAAGGCGGCGACGCGCTCACTGCTCGGCCGAACCAACCGCGAGTGGTGGCCCGATTCGCTGCCGGTCGACATCCTCCACCAGGGCGGGGTGTCGCCCAATCCGATGGGCGACAACTTCGACTATGCCGCGGCGTTCAAGGCCCTCGATTATCAGGCGCTCAAAGCCGACCTGACGGCGTTGATGACCGACAGTAAGTCGTGGTGGCCTGCCGACTATGGCCATTACGGCCCATTCTTTATCCGCATGGCGTGGCACGCGGCGGGGACCTACCGCACCGCCGACGGTCGCGGTGGCGCGAGCAGCGGGCAACAGCGCTTCGCCCCGCTCAACAGCTGGCCCGATAACGGCAACCTGGACAAGGCGCGGCGCCTGCTTTGGCCGATCAAGCAGAAGTACGGCAAGCACCTCAGCTGGGCCGACCTGTTCATTCTAACCGGCAACGTCGCGATTGAATCGATGGGCGGCCCGGTGTTCGGCTTCGGCGGGGGCCGCAAGGACGTGTTCGAGGCCGAACGTGACGTCTATTGGGGTGCAGAAGAGAATTGGGTTGAAGCGACCGAGACGCGCATTCAGCCGGACCGCGAGATGGAGCTGGAACATCCGCTGGCAGCGATCCAGATGGGGCTCATCTACGTCAATCCGGAAGGGCCGGGCGGCGTTCCAGACCCGCTCCAGTCGGCACGCGACATCAAGATAACGTTCGAGCGCATGGCGATGAACCATGAGGAAACGGTAGCGCTGACCGCCGGTGGTCATACCTTCGGCAAGGCGCATGGCGCGGGCGATCCGAGCTTGGTCGGTGTACCTCCCGAGGGCGCGGACATCGCGCTCCAGGGGCTCGGCTGGATCAGCAGC
>JAYVWX010000102.1:0-3119 GCA_043785715.1 Novosphingobium sp.
TCCCGCCAGCGGTCTTTTCCTCGGCCTCAATGCGGCGGACCAGCACGCGGTCGTGCAGCGGACGGAAACTCATGGGATTCTCCCTTTTTCCAATAAACAGGATGGGCTTGGCACTCACGGGGTGCGAGTGCCAGCGCGGCGCATATGGGTTGGCGTTCAGCTGCCGTCAAGCAGGGCGGGGTGGAAAAATTTTCCGGTCGATCCGATAAAGTTATCCAGCCGGGACCAGCCGCAGCCGCTCTCGCCGATGCCAGCGTGAGGTGAGCAAGGCTGCGACAACGACCAGCCCGACCGCCAGCCCGATCCACACGCCGACACCGGCGAGCGGCGTGCCGAGACCCAGCACCGCCGCGGTGCCGAAACCGGGCAGCCAATAGCCGAACAGGGCGATGCCCATCGGCACGCGCGCATCCTGCAAGCCGCGAAGCGCTCCGGCGGCGACCGCCTGAATGCCGTCGAACAGCTGGAACGCCGCCGCGACTGCCAGATACTGAACCGCGAAAGCGACCATGGCGGCGTTGGCGGACGAGCGCGTATCGACATAAATCGACAATACAAGCCGCGGGGCAAACAGCATCACGCCCGCGCCGATCAGCTGGAACAGCAGGCAACTGGCTACTGCCGCCCAGCCTGCTCGGCCAATCGCTGCCACGTCACCCGCGCCGAAGAAATATCCGACGCGGATTGTCGCCGCCTGGGCGATGCCGAACGGAATCTGGAAAAATAAAAGGGCAACCTGAAGGGCAATGGCATGGGCGGCAAGCTCAGCCGGGCCGATGCGGCCCATCAGAAAGGCGGCGCTGCCGAAAAAACCGCCCTCGGCCACCGCGATCATCGCGATCGGCGTGCCGAGGCGCAGGATCTCGCGCAGGCGCACCCATTCCGGCCGCCACCAGCGGCCAAAGATGTGGTAGCGCCGGAGCCGCCTGTCGCGCTGGATGGCCAGGCCATAGGCGGCCAGCGTGACGATGGATGTGAAGATGGTCGACAGCGCCGAGCCCGTGAGGCCGAGCGCCGGCGCGCCGAGATTGCCGAACACCAGCACCCAGTTGCCCAGCGCGTTGACGCCAATGGCGAGCGCGGCGATCGCGGTGGCGAATATCGGGCGGCCGATCGCCGACACCAATGTCCGCAGCACATTGGCGGCAATCATCGGAATCAGGCTGAATGACAGCACCATGATGAAGCCGCCGGCAAGGGCTGAAACGCGCGCGTCCTGCCCGGTCACCCGCATCAGCGGCTCAGCCAGGAGACACAGGCCCACGCCAGCCAATCCGGTTGCGACCGCGAGCCACAGCGCCATGCGCACGCTGCGCCGCACTTCGCGCACCGCATGACGCCCGCGTCCCAGCTCGGCGGCAATCAGCGGAGCGACGGCCCCGGACATGGCCGAGAACGACCAGACGATCAGTCCGAACAGCGAAGTCGCCAGGCTCGCCGCCGCCAGCGCCTCCTGCCCCAGCCGCGCAACGAAAATCACGTCCACCGCATAGACCGCCATCTGCAGGACATTGGCCAGCGCGAGCGGCGCCGCCAGCCGCAGCGTTGCACCGAATTCGCTGCGCCAGGGGGAGAGGGAAGGGGTGTCTGGCATAAAGCCGGGCCGGATAGCATTGACTTGGCGAGCATACCATCTAGCCCGTTGGCAGCTATTGCGGGTACCCGGGAACCATGGCGATGAAAGCGAGAGTTATCCTTTCCGCAGCCGGCAGCGACCGGCCCGGCCTCACCCGGTCGCTCGCCGAGGCGGTGCTCGCGGCCGGCGGCAACTGGCTGGAGAGCCATCTCAGCCGGCTGGGCGGCAAATATGTCGGCTCGGTGCTGGTCGAGATCGATGCCGAAGAACTTCCCGGTTTCGAGCAGGCGATCCGCGGCGTCGATGCGGTGGGCCTGCAGGTCGCGCTGGTCCTGGCGGGGGACGAGCCGCCGCCCGGCGGGGCGATCCTGTCGCTTGAGCTGGTCGGGCAGGACCGGCCGGGCATCGTCCGCGAGGTTACCAGCGTGCTCGCCGGACTGGACGTCAATATCGAGGATTTCGCCACCCGCACCGAAAACGGCGCCTGGTCGGGCGAACGTCTGTTCCGCGCCAGCGCCCGGCTCAGCATTCCCGCCGGAGTGACGTCGGACGAAGTGCAATCCGCGCTTGAGGCGATCTCCGGCGAAATCATGGTCGATTTCAGCTTCACCGCGCCGGTGAACTGACCGCGCTATCAGCCTGTCAGAGCGAGGAGGGCGGAGGCGTCGTCAGGAACCGCAGGCTCAGGAGGGTGGAATCATCCCAGCGCCGCCATCAGATCGTCCACCAGGTCGGTTCGCTCCCACGGGAAAAAGTCTCCCTCGGGCATGCGGCCGAAATGCCCATAGGCAGCCGACTTGCGATAGATCGGCTTGTTGAGCCCCAGATGCGTGCGGATCGCGCGCGGGGTGAGGCCGCCAAGCTTCTCGATCCGCATGATCGCCGCTTCGATCGCGTCGTCGCCGACTGTCCCGGTTTCATGCGTATCGACGTAGAGTGACAGCGGCTTCGATACGCCGATGGCATAGGCCAGCTGGATGGTGCAGCGCGTGGCCAGGCCCGCGGCGACGATGTTTTTCGCCAGATACCGCGCGATGTAGGCTGCCGAGCGATCGACCTTGGTCGGGTCTTTGCCGCTGAACGCTCCGCCGCCATGCGGGGCCGCGCCGCCATAGGTATCGACGATGATCTTGCGGCCGGTAAGCCCGGCATCGCCGTCCGGCCCGCCGATCTCGAAGCTTCCTGTCGGGTTGATGTGATATTCGGTTTCGCGCAGCAGCACCGGGGGCATGATCTGCGCAACCACGCGCTTCACATAGGTGTGAAGTTCGGCTTCCTTTTCACCCTCGTCATAGCCCGGCGCGTGCTGGGTCGAGACGACGATGGCAGTGGCGGCGACCGGCAGGCTGCCCTGATAGAGCAGCGTCACCTGGCTTTTGGCGTCGGGCTGAAGGAACGGCGCCGCACCGGAGTGGCGATCGGCCGCCATGCGTTCAAGGATTTTGTGGCTGTAATATAGCGTCGCAGGCATCAAATCCGGGGTTTCGTCGGTGGCATAGCCGAACATGATACCCTGATCGCCGGCGCCTTCGTCCTTGTTGCT
>JAYVWX010000103.1:0-5764 GCA_043785715.1 Novosphingobium sp.
GAGCACGGAAATGACAATCGAGCGCATCGAAGGTCGCGTGCCGATAGAGGGGTGGATTTTCGGCCGCACCGGCCTGCATGATCTTTGCGCGCTGCCCTACATCGAGCGCAGCAAAGCTCGTGCGCAGGTCGGCGAGCCGCTGAGGCAGAGCCATTTGCCAGTCGATCAGCTCTCCACCCAATGAATCGGGTAAGGGCGGGAGCCCGAGCAAGGCGGGATCGCCCATTGCGGTGTTAAGAAAAATTCGGCTCGACGGCGAATACGGACTGAAATTTTCACCGACTCCCGGAAACAGGGCATGGACTGGATTGATTGCCAAGGCATCACAGCCGGTCTGGCTCAGTACGTGCACCGCATCGGCCAGTTCGCCAAACCCGCCGAAAGAGCGGGGGATGACGCCGCGCAAAGCCGGGATTTGAACCGAGGTTCCCCACAACCGCTGTTCCTGCATCGCAGGCAGCGGGCATTGCCGGGGTGCTACTGCGACCTTCAAGGTCTGATCGTCGAACGCCAGATCATAATAGCCCGGCTCGGCAAGCGGAGAGAGCGACCCGTCCGTGATCGCAATTCGTACAGTGGCGCCGTTTTCCCCCGTCACTTCTGCGCTGGTTGCCCGAGTTTGCAGCGGAGTTGCCAATCCAACTTCGGTGATCACCATCGGTGGTGGGCAATGCCGGCGTTCGGCAAGCTCGGCGAGGCTTGCCCTGATCTGGTGCGGACTGCTGATCGCGTGTCCTAGCGCCGCCAAAACTGCTGCCAGTGCATCGTCGGCGACGGATCGATTCCGCCCGTCGACGTCGCGCCAGTTGCGCGAAATGCCCGCCGCCTCTGCCAGTTCGTGCAATTCACGGGATGCAACAGTGTTCATCGCTGTCGTGCATCGGGCCGGGTCCCGTCCTTGGCAATCGCGAAAAGTCCCGAAGACATTCATGAATACGAACGCGCAGCCAATCAGCGGTTGCCGTGCGCGAAAAGCGCGCCATAGTCCTAAGACTGGGGAATGTTGGCTGAATAGCAGTTTGCCGTGTGCCGGGCCGGATCGATCTGGCTCGCACCGCCCTTGCTATCGAGGAGTACTGGGTCCGTGACAGCCATTTCCAACCCCAAGGCCGAATTGCTCCAAGCGCGGATCATCGATGTTCTGCGCCACCGCGTCGGCAAGGACGAACGCGCGGCGAAACCGCACGACTGGTTCACTGCAACCGTGCTTGCGTTGCGCGACGACGTCATCGATCGATGGATGGAATCGACCCGGCGTACTTACGAGGCCGGCGGGAAACGGGTCTACTATCTCAGCCTCGAATTCCTGATCGGGCGGCTGCTGCGCGATGCGATGTCGAACCTCGGCGTAACCCGCGAGATGGAGCAAGCGCTGCGCAGCCATGGTCTCGATCTCGCCGCACTGGAAGACCTGGAACCCGATGCGGCGCTCGGAAATGGCGGGCTCGGGCGGCTCGCAGCCTGCTTCATGGAAAGCCTGGCGAGCCTCGATATTCCGGCATACGGCTACGGCATTCGGTACGTGAACGGTATGTTCCGCCAGCGGATCGACGATGGCTGGCAGGTTGAGCTTCCCGAGACCTGGCTGGCGCATGGCAACCCGTGGGAGTTCGAGCGGCGCGAGAGTTCTTACCGGATCGGCTATGGTGGTGAAGTTGTCGCCAAAGGGGAAGGCGTCGAATGGCATCCAGCCGAAGCGGTCGAAGCGACAGCCGTCGATACTCCGGTGGTCGGCTGGCGCGGCAAGCGGGTCAATACGCTGCGGCTGTGGACGGCCAGCGCAATCGACCCGATTCGGCTCGATGCGTTCAATGCCGGCGACCACTTCGGCGCGATGGTTGACGATATGCGCGCAGACAGCTTGGTCCGCGTGCTTTATCCGGCCGATTCAAGTCCGGCCGGTCAGGAATTGCGCCTGCGGCAGGAGTATTTCTTCACCTCGGCCTCCATCCAGGACATTGTCCGCCGTCATGTCCAGTACCACGGCGATGTCCGCACCTTGCCCGACAAGGCCGCGATCCAGCTTAACGATACGCACCCGGCAGTCGCCGTGGCCGAAATCATGCGGCTGCTGGTCGATGTCCACGCGCTCGAATTCGACGAAGCGTGGGCGATCACCCGGCGCACGGTAGGTTATACCAACCATACCTTGCTGCCTGAGGCGCTGGAGAGCTGGCCGCTGCCGCTGTTCGAGCGGCTTCTCCCGCGCCACATGCAGATCATTTACGCGATCAACAGCCGGGTGCTGCGCGAGGCCCACAAGCTGGAAATGGACGAGGCTGAGGTCTCGGCGATCTCGCTGATCGACGAGGGCGACGACCGGCGGGTGCGGATGGCCAATCTCGCTTTTGCCGGGGCGCACAGCGTCAATGGCGTGGCGGCGCTGCACACCGAACTGATGAAAACCACGGTCTTCTCCAGTCTGCACAAACTCTATCCCGGCAAGATCAACAACAAGACCAACGGGGTCACCCCGCGCCGCTGGCTTCAGCAGTGCAATCCCGCACTGACCGCGAAGATCCGGGATGCAATCGGCGATAAGTTCCTCGACGATGCGGAGGAACTGGCTGCCCTGAACAAGCTGGCGGGCGACGCTGCGCTCGGCGAACGGATCGCCGAGGTCAAGCGCGCCAACAAGGTTGCGCTGGCCAGCCATCTCAAGGATCTCACCGGGATCCGGCTCAATCCCGATGCGCTGTTTGACGTCCAGATCAAGCGCATCCACGAATACAAGCGTCAGCTGCTCAATCTGGTCGAGACTGTCGCGCTCTATGACCAGATCCGTAGCCATCCCGAGCGCGACTGGGTGCCGCGCGTCAAAATTTTCGGCGGCAAGGCAGCGTCGAGCTATCATAACGCCAAGCTGATCATCAAACTGGCCAGCGACATCGCGCGGCGGGTCAATGCCGATCCTTCGGTCGGCGGACTGCTCAAGGTGGTGTTCGTGCCGAACTACAACGTCAGCCTCGCCGAACGGATCATCCCGGCGGCGGACCTTTCCGAGCAGATTTCGACCGCCGGGATGGAAGCCTCGGGCACCGGCAACATGAAGTTCGCGCTCAATGGCGCGCTTACCATCGGCACGCTCGACGGCGCGAATATCGAGATCAAGGACCGCGTCGGCGACGAGAACATCGTGATCTTCGGGCTGACTGCCGAAAAGGTCGCGGAAAAGCGCGCCAACGGCTACAACCCGCGCGAAGTGATCGAGGGCAGCCGCGAGCTGCATCAGGCAGTTGAAGCGATTTCCTCGGGCGTATTCTCACCCGATGACCCGCAGCGCTACACCGGGCTGATGGACGGGCTCTACAACAGTGACTGGTTCATGCTCGCCGCCGATTTCGACAGCTACGCCGCCGCGCAACGCGAAGTCGAGCGGCGCTGGGAAGATCAGGCGGGCTGGCGCAAGTCGGCAATCCACAACATCGCCAATGTCGGCTGGTTCTCGTCCGACCGCACTATCGCGGAATATGCGAAGGACATCTGGAAGGTCTGAAGGCTCACATGAAGCCACCGGGAGAGGCCATTGCTGCACTACTCGAAGGGACTCACGCCGATCCCTTCTCGCTGCTTGGCGTCCACGCGGGGCCCGACGGTGCGTTTGCGCGCGCAGTGCTGCCGGGGGCGGAGACCGCAGAGGCGCATGACCTGGCGGGCAAGAAGCTCGGCAAGCTCAAGCGCGTCGATCCGCGCGGGCTGTTCGAAGGCAAGCTCAAGGCCAGTCCGCAGCCGGTCAAATATCGCTGCAAAGCGGGCGAGCACGAGTGGTGGCTCACCGATCCCTACAGCTTCGGCCCGGTCCTCGGCCCGACCGACGATTTCCTGATCGCCGAAGGCAAGCATCTGCGCCTATTCGAAAAGCTCGGTGCGCATCTCATCGACCACGAGGGCGCGAGCGGAGTGCACTTCGCGGTCTGGGCGCCCAACGCGCGGTTCGTCAGCGTGGTCGGCGATTTCAACGACTGGGACCACCGTCGGCACCTGATGCGCAAGCGGTCGGATATCGGGGTGTGGGAGATTTTCGTTCCCGACATCGGTGCGGGGCGGGCCTACAAGTTCCGGATTGTCGGCCCTGACGGGACAGTCCTGCCGCTGAAGGCCGATCCCTACGCCTTCGCCGCCGAATTGCGGCCCGCCACCGCATCGCTCACCGCACGGCCGGTCAAGCCCGATTGGGGCGATGCCGATCACCGCGCGCATTGGGCCAAGGCCGACGCGCGGCGCGAGCCGATGTCGATCTACGAGGTCCACCCCGGATCATGGCAGCGCGATGCGCACGGCTGGTTCCAGACCTGGGACACGATGGCAGAAACGCTGATCCCCTATGTGGTCGATATGGGCTTTACCCACATCGAGTTCATGCCGGTCAGCGAGCATCCCTACGATCCGAGCTGGGGCTACCAGACGACCGGGCTTTATGCCCCCACCGCGCGGTTCGGCGGGCCGGACGGGTTCGCGCGGCTGGTCGATGGCGCTCACCGCGCGGGCATTTCGGTGCTAATCGACTGGGTTCCCGCGCATTTCCCGGTTGACGAGCATGGTCTCGCCCATTTTGACGGCACTGCGCTGTATGAACACGAAGACCCCCGGCTAGGCTTTCATCCCGATTGGAACACCGCAATCTACAATTTCGGACGACGCGAAGTGGCGAGCTTCCTCGTCAACAATGCGCTGTTCTGGGCCGAACATTATCATGTCGATGGTCTGCGCGTCGATGCGGTCGCCTCGATGCTCTACCGCGATTATTCGCGCAAACCGGGGGAGTGGATCCCCAACGAGCAGGGCGGGCGCGAGAATTGGGAGGCAGTCGCGTTCCTCCGCGCGATGAACATAGCGGTCTACGGCAGCCATAAGGGGATCGTCACGATCGCCGAGGAATCGACTTCCTGGCCCGGCGTTTCCAAGCCGGTCCACGAGGACGGTCTGGGGTTCGGGTTCAAGTGGAACATGGGCTTCATGCACGACACGCTCCAGTACATGGCGCGTGACCCGATCCACCGCAAATTCCACCACGACGAGATCACCTTCGGGCTCGTCTACGCTTTCAGCGAGAATTTCGTTCTGCCGCTAAGCCATGACGAGGTGGTCCACGGCAAGGGTTCGCTGCTCGGCAAGATGAGCGGAGATGACTGGCAGAAATTTGCCAATCTGCGGGCCTACTACGGGCTGATGTGGGGTTATCCGGGCAAGAAGCTGTTGTTCATGGGGCAGGAATTCGCCCAGCGCCGCGAATGGAGCGAGGAGCGCGCGCTCGATTGGGACCTGCTGGATGCCCCGGCGCATGCGGGGATTCAGCGGCTGGTCCGCGATCTCAACCGGCTCTACCGAAAAAAGCCTGCGCTTCATGCCCGGGATTGCGAGGCTGAAGGCTTCGAATGGCTGGTGGTCGAAGATGCCGCGGCCTCGGTCTTCGCCTGGTTGCGCAAATCTCCGGGCGCGGCGCCGATCGCCGTGGTCAGCAACATGACTCCGGCCTCGCACGACCACTATCGCCTGCCTCTGCCTCACGACGGCACGTGGCGCGAAGTGCTCAATAGCGACGCGGAAATCTATGGAGGCAGCGGCAAGGGCAACCTTGGCACGATAACGGCCCAGCATGGCAGCGCGCAGGTGGTGCTTCCGCCGCTCGCAACAATGATGTTCGAATTCGCTGAGTGAATGCCAACAGGCATCGGGAAGGGAAGCGATGGCAGAGAAGAGACAGGCACCGCTGGCGCGCGATGCGATGGCCTATGTGCTCGCGGGCGGCCGCGGCAGCCGCTTG
>JAYVWX010000104.1:0-6909 GCA_043785715.1 Novosphingobium sp.
CTCGGCCGTGGCGCCCGCGAGCACGAGCCCTCGAACGCACGCCGGTGCGTGGCCCGCGACTGCCATCCCGACATAGCCGCCGAGGGACAGGCCGACGACGACGGCCCGGCCGCCCACGGCCTCGATTGCCGCCTCGACCGCGGCGACAGCCCCGTCGAGCGTGAAGGGCTCGCCGAATTTGCCGCAGGGCAGGCGGAACTCCTGATCATCGAGGAGAAAGAGCCGCTGGTTGAGAACCAGGCCAAGTCCATCCTTTACGGGCGCGCCGGAGCGCCGCCGATTTTCGGCAAGGTCGATGAGGACGGGGCGTTCATGATCCCGTCCGACGTCCAGCTTGAACCGATCCAGCTCGCGCTGGTCATTGCCGAGCGGCTTAAGCGGTTGGGCGCTGCCAATGTCGAACTCGCCGCGCACGCAGAGCGACTGACCCGCCAGGTGGCGACCGTCGCCGCGCTAAAGCCTGCCGACGCCGCGCGCGCGCCCTATTTCTGTTCCGGTTGCCCGCACAATACCGGCACCCGGTTTCCCGATGGCAGCGTCGCGGCTGGCGGTATCGGTTGCCACGCCATGGCGATGTACAGCGGGCCGGAAATGCTGCCCAACACCCAGATGGGCGGCGAAGGCGCGCATTGGTACAGCCTGGCGCATTTCTCGGACACGCCGCACATTTTCCAGAACATGGGCGATGGCACCTACTATCACAGCGGGCTGCTGGCGGTTCGGGGGGCAGTGGCGGCGGGGGTCAACATGACCTTCAAGATCCTGTTCAACGATGCCGTGGCGATGACCGGCGGGCAGCCCGTCGACGGGCCGCTGACGCCCGGCGATATTACGCGGCAGGTGCTCGCCGAAGGTGTCACGCGCTGCGTGGTGGTGACCGACCGGCCCGATCTCTACGGCGCGCACAGCGGTCTGGGCGAAGGCGTCACGGTTCATCACCGCGATAGCTATGACAGCGTCCAGCGCGATCTGGCGGCGGTCAAGGGCACCACCGTCATTGTCTATGAACAGACCTGTGCGGCCGAAAAGCGCCGCCGCCGCAAGCGGGGCACCTTCCCCAATCCAGCCAAACGGATGATGATCAACCCCGCGGTCTGTGAAGGCTGCGGCGATTGTTCGGTGCAATCGAATTGTGTCAGTGTCTGGCCGCTGGAGACCGAGCTGGGCCGCAAACGCCAGATTGACCAGTCGAGCTGCAACAAGGATTTCAGCTGCGTCAAAGGCTTTTGCCCAAGCTTCGTGACCGTGCTCGACGCCGAGCCGCGCAAGCCCCAGGCTTCCGCGCTCGCCGGCGAAGCGATCACCGGCCTCCCGGCCCCGCAGCTGGCGCCGTGCGGCTCGGCTTACAACATCATGATTTCCGGCATCGGCGGCACCGGTGTCGTCACCATCGGCGCGCTTCTGGGCATGGCGGCCCATCTTGAAGGCCTGGCCTGCTCGGTGTTCGACATGACCGGCCTCAGCCAGAAGAACGGCGCGGTCTATAGCCATGTCCGCATTGCGCCCCATACATCGGGTCTTGGCGCGCAAAAGCTCGGCGCGGGCGAAGCCGATCTGGCGCTGGCGTTCGATGCCGTGGCGGCGCTGTCCAAAGAGCCCCTCCTCACGCTTCAGCCGGAGCGGACCCATACGGTGGTCAATGCGCGGGTCACACCGACGCCCGCGTTCCAGCGCAACCCGGATCTAACGCTCGATCAGGGATTGCTGGTCGGTCGCCTGGGCCAACTGTCGCTCGAGCTGCACGGCGTCGATGCCAGCGGGCTGGGGCTGGCGCTGCTCGGCGACACCATCGCGGCCAATTTGTTTATGCTGGGCTACGCGTCCCAGCGCGGCCTGCTTCCGGTTTCCCCGGAAGCGATCGAGCGCGCCGTCGAAATCAATGCAGTCGCGGTGCCGTTCAACAAGGCCGCCTTCGCGCTGGGGCGGCTTCAGGCCGTCGATCCCGAACGGATCGCGGGCGAGGTGCAGAACAGCGTTCCCGATGTCGTATTCCAGCCGCTTACCGGCCTGGACGATATCGTGGCGCATCGCACCGGTCTCCTGACGGCGTATCAGAATGCGGCCTGGGCCGAACGCTATCGCCGGCTGGTTGACGCGATTGCCGAAGCGGAAGAGAAAGCGGTGCCCGGCAGTGACCAACTGGCCGTCACTGTCGCCCGCAATTTCGCCAAGCTGATGGCCTATAAGGACGAATATGAGGTGGCCCGCCTGCACAGCGATCCTGCCTTCAAGAAGCTTCTCACCGAGACGTTCGAGGACGGCGCCCGGCTGCGCTACAACCTTGCTCCGCCGCTGTTTTCAAAGCGCGATCCGCAGACCGGACATTTGCTGAAGCGCGAATTCGGATCATGGCTCGGCGGCGCGTTTGGCTTGCTCGCCCGGATGAAGGGGCTGCGCGGCACCGCGTTCGATCCGTTCGGCCGGACCGCGGAGCGCAAGATGGAGCGCGCCCTGATCGATGAGTATGAAACACGGATGACGATGGTCGCGGGCGCGCTGACGGCGCGCAATCACGCCGCCGCCGTCGCGCTCGCCAGTCTGCCCCAACAGATTCGCGGATACGGTCATATCAAGGACGAGAATGTCGCCAAGGTCCGGGCGATGGAACCGGCGTTGCTCGAGAAATTCCAGCATGCCGGATCGGCTGGTCCGGCGCGCGCCAGGATGCAAAACCTGCAGAGCGCATGAGCGCCGAACCGAGAGGAACACCGATGTTCAAGATGCTGATCGATGGGGCGCTGGTTGAGGCCAGCAAGCAGAGCGGCGTCATCAATCCGGTCGATGAAACGACAATCGCGCATGTCCCTGACGCCAGTCCGGCCGACGTGGACAGCGCCGTAGCGGCGGCTGCAAAGGCATGGAAGATCTGGCGCGAGACCTCATTCGAGACCCGCAGCGCGGCGATTTCGGCAATCTCCCAGGCCATTGCCGACAATGCCGAAGAACTTGCCGGGCTACTCGTCCAAGAGACCGGACGGCCGATGGGCGTCGCCCAGTTCGAGATCGGCCTGGCGCAGCAATATCTCGACTACGCCGCGCAGCAGCGGCTCGATCCGGAAATTGTGGCTGACAGCGCTACCAGCCGGGTGGAGTTGCATCGCAAGCCGCTCGGGGTGGTTGCCGCGATCGTGCCCTGGAACGCGCCGCTCTATCTCGCCGCGAACAAAATCGGTCCGGCTCTGATCGCGGGCAACACCGTCGTCGTCAAACCGGCGCCAACGACGCCGCTGACGACGTTGCGATTGGCGCAGCTGATTGCCGGGATTGTGCCCGCCGGCGTGGTCAATGTGGTGTCGGGCGGCAATGCGGTGGGTGAGCATCTTGTCAGCCATCCCGATGTCGCCAAGGTGGCGTTCACCGGCTCGACGCAGACGGGCCGCAAGATCATGGCGGCAGTCGCGCCTTCGCTCAAACGGCTGACACTCGAGCTGGGCGGCAATGATGCCGCGATCGTCCTGCCCGATGCCGATCCCAAAGCGATTGCGCCGGCGCTGTTCGGCCTTGCCTTCTTCAATTCGGGTCAGGTCTGCGCGGTGATCAAACGGCTTTACGTGCATGACAGCCTGTACGACGCCGTCTGTGACGAGATTGCTGCCATCGCCAACGCTTCGACGCTGGGCGATGAGGGCGATCCCAGCCTGCAGTTCGGCCCGGTCCAGAACCGGGCGCAATATGACAAGGTGCTGACCTTCCTTGCCGATGCCCGCGCCAATGGCTCGATCATCGCGGGCGGAGAGGCGCGCGAAGGCCCCGGCTATTTCGTGCCCCTGACGGTGGTGCGCGACATCAGCGACGGCACCATGACCGTGGATGAAGAGCCTTTCGGCCCGATCCTGCCGATCATCCGTTACAGCGATATCGACGATGTGATCGCCCGCGCCAATGCATCACCCTATGGCCTTGGCGCATCGGTCTGGTCGAGCGACACCGAGGCGGCGGCAAAGGTCGCATCGCGGATCGAAAGCGGCACCGTCTGGGTTAATCAGCATTGCGCGCTCGACCCTGCGGTGCCGTTTCCCGCGCACAAACAGTCGGGACTCGGCGTCGAAGGCGGGCGCGAAGGGCTCTATGCCTATACCGCCCTCCAGACGCTCAATATCGCAAAGCCGGTGGCAGCATGAGCGCCGTTCTGGACGAGCTGTTCTCGGTCGCAGGCAAGACCGCGCTGGTCACCGGCGGCGCCAAGGGTGTCGGCGCTATGATCAGCCGGACGCTTGCCCGCGCCGGAGCCCATGTGATCATGGTCGGCCGCGACAAAACTGCCGGCGGTGCCTTTGCGGCAACCCTCGATGGCGAGGCGCGCTTCCTTGCGTATGATCTGATGACGATGGACGGTGTGCAGGCCGCCGCCAGGGAAGTCGCTGCGCTGGCGCCGGGGCTCCACATTCTGGTCAACAATGCGGGGGCCTTCAGTGCCGGCCCGATCGAGGAGGCCGATCCCGCACGTTGGGATGCCGAGATGGGGCTCAATCTGCGCGCGCCGTTCTTCCTGGCGCAGGCGCTGCTGCCCAATCTGACTGCGGCCTCGCGGCCCGGCGATCCCGCCCGGATCATCAACATCGGCTCCATCGCAACGCTTTGGGGCAAGAGCAGCAACGGGGCCTATGCCTATGGCGCGACCAAGGCGGCCATTCACCAGCTTACCCGGATGCTGGCATCGGACCTCACCGCCCGGGGCATAACTGTAAACGCCATCGCCCCGGGATTTTTCCCGAGCGATATGACGGATGGCTTCTTCGCTGCGGTTCCCGGGCTCAAGGATGCCATGGTTGCCGGCATTCCATCGGGCCGGCTGGGCACCGAAGACGATATCGGCGGCGCGGTTCTCTATCTCGCATCCCGCGCCGGCGCTTATGTGTCTGGCACCATCCTGCCGGTGGAGGGCGCGCTATGGCAGGCGTAAGCACCATGGCCCTGCTTGAGCGCACAATTAGGACCAACTGAAGCTCAGGCGCATTTTTTGCGTATGGGAGCAGAGGAGAGACCGATGACCGTTCGCGTTGAGAAAGGTTTTTGCCGAATCTGCCTGGGGCACTGCGGGATGCAGCTGACCATCGACGAGGATGACCGGATCGTCGACATCCGCGGCGACAAGGACCACCCGCTGACCCGGGGCTATGCCTGTTTCAAGGGATTGCAGGCGGAAGAAGCGCATCACGGGAATGCGCGCATCTTGCAACCGCTCAAGCGCAACGCTTCGGGCGGCTTCGACCCCATTCCGTCCGAACAGGCGCTTGACGAAATCGCGCGCCGGATGGCGGCGATCATGGAGGAACATGGGCCCGATGCCATCGGCGTCTATTTTGGCAACGGCTCGATCTTCAACTCGACCGCGGTCACCATGCAGGCCCATTTCCTCGAAGCCATCGGCTCGCGATCGCGCTTCACGTCTTACACCATCGATCAATCGGCCAAGACCCTGTCGGCCGAGCGGATCGGCATCTGGGGCGGCGGCAACCTCCAGCTCGAACAATCCGAAGTCATTCTGCTGATCGGCACAAATCCGCTCCTCTCGCATGGGTTGCTGGGCTTTTTGGCATCCGACCCGACCCGGCGCCTGAAAGCGGCCAAGGCGCAAGGGCTGAAACTGATCACGATCGATCCGCGCCGGACCGAAACTTCACACCATGCCGATCTTGCGGTCCAGCCCTATCCCGGCCAGGATTCAGCGATCATGGCCGGGCTGATCCGCCTCATCCTGGCCGAGCGCTGGCAAGACCAGGAGTTCTGCGCGCGCTATGTTGGCGACGCGGCGATGGCGGCGCTGCGCGCTGCCGTCGATCCCTTCACCGAGGCCATGGTCGAGCGGCGTGCGGGCTTGAACCCTGGCGACCTGCGCCGCGTCGGCGAACTCTTCGCGCGCGATTGCAAACAGGGCGCTGCCTACACCGGCACCGGGCCGAGCATGGCGCCGCATTCGAACCTGATGCAGCATATGGTCGATTGCCTCAACGTCGTCTGCGGCCGCTTCACCCGCGCGGGTGACAAGGTGATCAGCGTCGATATGATGACGCCGCCTGCCGAATTCCGGGCCGAAGTCATTCCGCCGTCGCGCGCATCCTGGCAGGGGCCGCCCAGCCGCATCCGCGGTGTGGGCTGCCTGGCCGGCGAGAAGACGACCGGGACGCTGGCCGATGAAATCCTGACGCCGGGGCCGGAACAGGTGCGCTGCCTGATCTCCTGCGGCGGCAATCTCGCCAATTTGATGCCCGACCAGGAAAAGATGGAGCGGGCCTTCAATGCGCTGGATCTCAAGGTCTCGATCGATCCCTATATGAGCAATTCGGCGCGGCTGGCCGATTATATCATCCCGCCGACCATGCAATATGAACGCGCTGACCTGCCGGTAAGCGCCTACGGCTTCCAGTTCTTCCCGGAGCCCTGGGTGGCCTACTCGCCGGCCCTGCTCAAGCCGCCTGCGGGATCCGACGTCGTCGAGGAATGGTATTTTTTCTGGGCGCTGGCCAAGCGCCTGGGCAAATCGCTTACATTTGTGGGCAGGCCGATGGACATGGAAAACCCGCCGACCACCGACGATTTGTTGGCGCTGCGAGCCCAGCATCCGATGGCGCCGCTCGATGAAATCAAGAAGCACCCGTCCGGGCGGCTGTATCTCGAGGCGCAGAGCCTTGTGCTGCCGCCGCGTCCCGAAGCCACCGCAACCTTCGACGTCATGCCGGTCGATGTTGCGGGCGAACTCAGCGAACTCGCGGCGGAACCTGCACAACCGGACGGCCATCACAGCAATGGCGAGGCCTTCACCCATTTGCTCTCGACGCGGCGGATGCGCAATTTCTACAATACGATCGGGATGTTCCTGCCAACCACGCGCAAGCGCAATCCGTATAATCCAGCTTACCTGAACCCCGCCGATCTGGCAGCGCGCGGGCTCGTCGATGGTGACCGGAT
>JAYVWX010000105.1:0-22417 GCA_043785715.1 Novosphingobium sp.
GCCCGGCGCGATTTCGTATGAAGTCAAGGTTGCGACGCAGGCACGGCTGGTGCCCAGTGCGGCGATCCCGACCGCACTCATCGTGGCCGAAGCGGTGGCCAACGCGATCGAGCATGGCTTTGCCGGACGCTCAACTGGGACTATCAAGATCGAAGCCGCCGACGCCGGTGAGAAATTGAGCATCACGATCGCCGACGATGGCCACGGTTTGGCCGCGGATTTCGATCCTTCTGTCAGCCCCAGTCTCGGACTGCGCATCGCTCGCAAGCTTGCCTTAACCCTTGGCGGCAGCTTTTCCATCGCAGCGGGGAGCCCGGGCGCCATAGCTACCTTGCTCGTCAAGGTCTGATCGCCGCCGGCTCCAGCGCCATTGGCGTCTCACGATTTTAGCCGCAGCTTGCCGATAAAATCCAGCTTGCCGATTGGCAGGCCCTGGTTGCGCATCACGCCATAGGTGCTTGCCGCGTGGAAATAGAAGTTGGGCAGCGAAAAGGTCAGCAGGAAATCCTCGGCGGTGAAGTCCATCCGCCGCGTGCCGAATTCAAAACGCATGTCGCGGCCGATCATGGCTTCGATTTCGGCGGGATCGATAGCTTCCAGCATGGCCCGGGCATCGGCGATTTCCGCCTTGAGCGAGGCGAAGTCGAGCGGCGCGGGTTCGATCTGCGGTGCGAATATGCCCGCGCGCACGCCGATGATCGCCCTTGCGGAGTGATGGGCGCATTGCGATACCTGCTTGGCGAATGGCCACATATCCGGCGCGAGGGCGGCGCCCGTCAGCGCTTCGTCGGCGAGGCCGTGCTCCGCGCAATGCCCCTGCGCCTTGTCGATCAGCTTGGCGATCGAGGGCAAGATCTGAAGGTAGGCGGCGATGGTGGCGTGATAAAGCGAAAAGGCCATGAACGACTCCCCTGGGTTGGATAATCCCGAGGAGGTTACGGCAAGATGCTTAGCGCTGTAAACCGCTCAGGCTGCTGCCGCCACGCTGTTGCCATCCGCAAGTTCGATCCGGTTACGCCCTGCCGCCTTCGCGCTATACAGCGCTTCGTCCGCCGCCTTGAGCGCATCGCGATAATGGGCATGGGCAAATACATCGGCGATGCCGCCGGAAAAGGTGATCATGCCGAAGGGAACGTCGGTGGCGCGGTTTACCAGCCGCCGCGCGGCCATGGTCTCGCGCGCGCCGTCGAGCACCGCCCAAGCCTCTTCCAGCGATTTCCCGCGAAACAGCACGACGAATTCCTCGCCGCCGTGGCGGGCGACGTGGCATTTGTCGCCGGAAATTTTGGCCAGCGTTTTGGCGACGACTTTCAGCACACGGTCTCCAGCTTCGTGGCCGTGGGTATCGTTGATCTTCTTGAAATGATCGATGTCGCAGAAGGCGACACTGAGCACTTCGCCGGTTTTGCTGGCCGCCGCGAGTTCTTTTTGCAGCACGCTATCAAAGGCGCGGCGGTTGGGCAGTCCGGTGAGATGGTCGTGATCCGCCGTGCGCCGAGCCTCGTCGAGGCTCGATTGCAACGCCCGCGTCTGCATCTCGCTGCGGTTCATTTCCTGTTCGATATGCCGGGTGCGCTCGAGCATTACCCGGGCAATGGTGGCGAGTTCGGAAATGACCACGCCGGCCTTGCTGACCTGCTGGAGCTCGCCAACATGCGCTTCCAGGGCGGAATTATATTCGCTGGTCGCCGAACGCGCGGCACTGGTGGTCAGGGTGAATTCGGCAAGGCTCGAATCGAGCTTGGTCATCAGCGTATTGAGCATCGCCGAATCGTCTTCGCGGCCGTCGCTGCGGCCCGACTCCTCCAGCCATTCGAGCGTAACGGGCTGGCGTGCGGCGACCCGCGCTTCGATCCGGGCGGCGAGGCGCTGGTCCGCACCGGTAATCGCATCATGCGCAATCGCCAGCGTATGGGGGCTGACTTTAAGCCGGTGCGTGATGAGAAAGCTGGCGATATCGGTCAGCAGCTGGCGCCGCCGGCGCTCTCGCGGATCGAGTGCGACCTCGCTGTTCCGGCCCTCCGCATGGGTGCCGGGCAGGGGCTGCGTCGTGCCGCGCAATCCAAGCCAGCGGAGAATACCGCGATGCTCGCGGGCGAATTGGGGATCGTGTGCGGTCATGCCGATAGTTAACGTCGAGATGACGCGGTTTTTAAGGGCGGGCGAAGAATTTGTCTCGCTGCCAAATCCCACTTACCGCCAGCGCAGCCGCTCGCGGTCCAGCTGATCGACGCGGGTTACCCCCATCAGTTTCATGCCGCGCTCGATCTCGTCCTTGAGCAAGGCGATGGCGCGCTCGACGCCGGCCTGCCCGGCAGCGGCCAGGGCATAAAGATACAGCCGCCCGCCCGAGGCGCAGGTGGCCCCTGCGGCCAGCGCCTTGAGCACATGGCTGCCCCGCCGCACGCCGCCGTCACAGATGATCTCAATCCGGCCGCCAACCGCATCGACGATCTCGGTCAGCTGATCGAACGGCGCGCGGCTGCCGTCGAGCTGGCGGCCACCGTGGTTCGAAATCATGATCGCATCGACGCCGATTTCCACCGCACGGCGAGCGTCGGCCACGCTCATCACGCCCTTGAGGCAAAAGGTTCCGCCCCAGTCGTTGCGGATCTGCTCGGCGGTTTTCCAGGTCATCGACTGGTCGAGCATCGTGCCGAAATAGTTCTGGATCGAGATCGGCTCGGAGCTGCCTTCCCGGACATGGCTATCGAGATTGGGCAGAGCGAACTTCTCGCGCAGGAGATAGTCGAGCGTCCAGCGCGGCTTGGTTGCGTAGCTGAGCATCGAGGCGGCGGTGAAGCGCGGCGGCGAGGAAAAGCCGCTGCGGGCGCAGCGTTCGCGCTTGCCGCCGACGATGGTATCGACGGTGAGCGCGATGGCATCGAACTTGGCCGCCCGGCAGCGTTCGATCATGCTGCGGTTGAGCCCCTGATCCTTGTGGACGTAGAGCTGGAACAGCTTGGGGCTGGAAATCAGCGCGGCGACTTCCTCGATGCTGACCGTCGCCAGGCTCGATATGCCGCACCACAGGCCGAACTTCTCGGCGGCGCGGGCGACAGCGCGTTCGCCCTGCCAGTGGAACACCCGCTGTAGCGCCGTGGGGGAAAGTATCAGCGGCAGAGCGCTTTTGCGGCCCATGATGGTCACCGAGGTGTTGATCTCCGCGACCCCGGCGAGGACATCGGGCACCAGATCGCAGTCTGAATAGGCCGCGGTGTTGCGCGCCTTGGTCAGCTCGTCGTCGGCAGCGCCGTCAATATAGTCGAACACCGGCCATGGCAGCCGCTGGCGGGCCAGACGGCGGAAATCATCGATGTTGTGGCAATCGGCAAGGCGCATCGCGCTGCGCTAGCGAAGAGCACGGGCGAACTCAATGGCGCGGGGATAGGGACCGGATAGATTGCCCGGGGATTTCTACGGCTTGAGATCGGCAAAGGTATCGCACGAATCCTCGTCACCGCTTTCCATGCCCCGCCGCAGCCACTCCGTCCGCTGGGCGCTGGAGCCATGGGTGAAGGATTCCTCGACCGGACGCCGGCCGGCCGAGCGCATCAGCGCGTCGTCGCCGATCTTGGAGGCGGCATTAAGCCCGCTTTCCATGTCGCCGGGCTCCAGCAGGTTTCGGTTCTTCGCCGCCCAGACGCCGGCGTAGCAATCGGCCTGCAACTCAAGCCGGACCGAAAGCTGGTTGGCCTGACCCGGGTTTTGCGCTTGCGCGCTGCGGACCTGGTCCGAGATGCCGGTCAGCCGCTGGATGTGATGGCCATATTCATGGGCGATGACATAATTGCGCGCGAAAGCGCCGGTTGCGCCCAATTCCTGGTCCATCTGCTGGTAGAAATCGGTGTCGAGGTAGATGCCGCGGTCTTCCGGGCAATAGAACGGACCCATGGCGCTTTGCGCGCTGCCGCAGCCGGAACTGCCCTGCTGCGAATAAAACACCAGCTTGGGCCGGGCGAAGGCGACGTTCGACTGCCGGAACACCGGCTCCCACGTCCGGTTCAGCGAGGAAAGCGCATTACAGCTTTCCTTGCTGAGTGCATCGACGGTACAGCTTTCACTGGCATTGCTGCCAGCGCGCGGTCCCGACTGGGATGCCGGCACCTGCTGCTGGACCTGTTCGAGTCCGCCGATTAACTGACTGGGATCGACTCCAAAGAAATAGGAGGCGATCAGGGCGATGACGATCGTTCCGCAGCCGATCGAGCGTCCGCCCATCGGCAGCCCAACCCGCGGCCACCGCCACCGCGCTGGTCTTCGATATCAATGGAGCCAGGATCGAAATCGTCAAGACGCATGGGCTAGGAACTCTCACGGTTAGGGCCTAGCACCATCGCAGCGCAAATGTGCAACCCCGTTTTACAAAAATGCGTCGTGGATTGCCTGGTTCCCAGTGCGCAGACTTAGCGATTGGCAAGCCTGAGTCGAGGTCTTTATCCGGCGCTGCGACGGCCGCCTTGCCCCCATTGCCGATATGCCAGCCGAACCGATCCGGCAGACCTTGAGCACAAACCGCAACAAATGCGAACTCCTTGGTTTCGCTGGCCTTGCTGCGCATCGGGCTTGGTGTAGTGAGGCGACATGCACGGGGCTATATCTTGATCGGGCGGTGGCCGGCAGCTGTGGCCGTAATGGCCCTGGCCCTCGCGCCCTCCTCGCTGGCGGCGCGCCGTGATGCCGTGCTCGAAGCGCAGCTGATGGCGCATATTTCTGTGCTCGCCAGCGACGAATTCCAGGGCCGCGAGCCGGGAACCGACGGCGAGGCCAAGACCCTGCGCTATCTCGGCCGGCAATGGTTCGATATCGGGCTGGTGTCGGGCACCAACGACCCGGGCAATGAATGGTTCGCCCCGGTCACGCTGATCGAGCGAACGCCGGTGTTATCCAGCGCGCGATTTACCCGCCGTGGCAAGGAGCAGGCCATCCCCGCCGATGCCGTTCTGATCCTCACCTCCGGCCAGCGGAGCCTGGTCAAGGATGCGCCGGTCCTGTTTGTCGGCCAGGCATCGGGCGCACTGCCGCCGCGCAACGATCTCGCCGGGCGCGTGGCGTTGCTGCTTGATGGCGGGATCGATAGCGGAGATCGGCAAAATGCCCTGCTGGCGGCAGGGGCATCGGCCGTTCTCACGATACTCGATGGCCCGCGGACGCTCGACAATGTCCGGGGACGGCGTCAACGCGCAGGCTACGCGCTTGCCAGCGACAGCCTGGGCGGCGACCTCGAAGGTTTCATTACCCGGCGCGGCATCGAGCATTTGCTGCTTGGCAGCGGGCGAAGCCTTGCGTCGCTTGAGCAACTGGCGGCCAAGGCGGACTTCATACCGCGGTTGCTGGATCTTACTGCAACGCTGGAAGCAACGACCCGCGAGACCACGATCCGCACGCATAATCTGATTGGCAAGCTGCCGGGCAGGCGGCCGGGTAGCGGGGCGGTGCTGTTCGTCGCCCATTGGGACCATTTCGGTGTCTGCGCGGTGCCCCCGGCCGAGGAGGTGATCTGCCACGGCGCTATCGATAATGCGAGCGGCGTGGCCGCCCTTACCGAAGTCGCCCGGCGGCTGGCGCGCGGGCCCCGGCCGGATCGCGACCTCTATTTCCTGGCGACCACGGCGGAGGAACTCGGCCTGCTCGGCGCGCACGCCTTTGCCGAAAATCCGCCGCTGCCGCTCAAGCAGATCGTCGCCGCGTTCAACATGGACAGCGTCGCGCTCTCTCCGGCCGGAACCCCGCTGGCGATTGTCGGCCGTGGCATGACGCGGCTGGATCCGCAGATCGCCGTGGTCGCCCGCCGGGAAAAGCGCAGGCTGGTCGAAGGCGACGCCGCGAATGCCTATATCCGCCGGCAGGATAGCTGGGCGCTGCTGCAGCACGACGTTCCGACGGTAATGGTTTCCAGCGCCTATGCCGATATCCCGCGCCTGGAAGCCTTCTTCGAGGGCCCCTACCACCGCCCGGCCGATAATCTGAAGCGGCCTATCGAACTTGGCGGTGCCGCAGAGGATGTCGCCTTCTACGTTGCCCTGGGGCGCTGGTTCGGCGATGCACGCAAAGTCCCGTTGCCGGCCAAATGAGATGTGCGGGTTCGCCCGCCTTGTGCCGGCCGACAGCCGCGTTTACATGGGCCGCCACGAATCTCCCGGCGCTGGCGTCGGCACAGGTGGAACAGTGGCGCGCATGGACATCCCTCTCGGTCTGACTTTCGACGATGTCCTGCTGCGTCCGGGCGAATCCGACATTCTGCCAAGCGGCGCCGATACCCGGACCCGGCTGACACGCACCATCGGTCTCAACATCCCGGTGATCTCCTCGGCGATGGACACCGTAACCGAGGCGGATATGGCGATCGTCATGGCCCAGCTCGGCGGGATCGGCGTGTTGCACCGCAATCTCACGGTTGAGGAACAATGCGCCGCGGTGCGGGCGGTGAAGCGCTTTGAGAGCGGCATGGTGGTCAATCCGATCACGATCGCGCCCGGCGCCACGCTGGGCGATGCGCAGACCCTGATGAAGGCGCACCGGATCAGCGGCATTCCGGTGGTTGAGGCCAGCGGCAAACTGGTCGGTATCCTCACCAACCGCGACGTGCGCTTCGCCGCCAATCCAGCCCAGCCGGTCCGCGAGCTGATGACGCATGAGAACCTGGCGACAGTTACGCTCGGCGTCGGTGAGGAAGAAGCGCGGCGCCTGCTCCACCAGCGCCGCATCGAGAAGTTGCTGGTGGTCGACGATGCGTTCCGCTGTATCGGCCTGATCACGGTCAAGGACATCGAAAAGGCGGTGACCTATCCGGGTGCGACCAAGGATGCGACCGGCCGGCTGCGGGTCGCGGCCGCCACCACCGTCGGCGACAAGGGCTTTGCCCGCACCGAGGCGTTGCTCGATGCCGAATGCGATGTCATCGTCATCGACACCGCCCACGGCCACAACCGCGATGTCGCCCGCGCGGTCGAGCGGGTCAAGCAGCTGTCCAATTCGGTCCAGGTCATCGCCGGCAACGTCGCCACCGCCGAGGCGACCAAGGCGCTGATCGGCGCGGGTGCCGACGGCGTCAAGATCGGTATCGGTCCCGGTTCGATCTGCACCACCCGGATAGTCGCCGGTGTCGGCGTGCCGCAGCTGACGGCGGTGATGGATTCGGCTGAGGAAGCTGAAAAATCCGGCGTGCCGGTTATCGCCGACGGCGGGGTGCGCACATCCGGCGATGCCGCCAAGGCGCTGGCGGCGGGCGCTTCGACGATCATGATCGGCTCGATACTCGCCGGCACCGAGGAAGCGCCAGGTGAGACCTTCCTCTATCAGGGCCGCGCTTACAAGAGCTACCGCGGCATGGGCTCGGTCGGCGCCATGGCGCGCGGCAGCGCCGACCGTTATTTCCAGCAGGACATCAAGGACACGCTCAAGCTGGTGCCCGAGGGCATCGAGGGCCAGGTGCCGTTCAAAGGCCCGGCGCGCGATGTCATCCATCAGCTGGTGGGCGGCATCAAGGCGGCGATGGGCTACACCGGCTCCTCGACCAT
This sequence comes from Novosphingobium sp., assembly GCA_043785715.1. Lineage (GTDB taxonomy): Bacteria > Pseudomonadota > Alphaproteobacteria > Sphingomonadales > Sphingomonadaceae > Novosphingobium. The sequence continues at coordinate 7,521 of JAYVWX010000105.1, forward strand.
CGAGGAACTGCGGGCCAGGGCGCAATTCGTGCGCATCACCAATGCCGGCCTGCGCGAGAGCCATGTGCATGACGTGACAGTGACGCGGGAAGCGCCGAATTATCCGACCCGCTGATCTTCATGACCCCTCCAGCCCGCGTCCAGGCCGCCATCGAAATCCTCGACCTCGTGATCGCCTCCGCCCGCGCCGACGGTCCGCCGGCTGACCGGATCATTGCCGACTGGTTCCGCAGCCGCCGGTTCGCTGGCAGCAGCGACCGCCGGTCGGTGCGCGAGCTGGCCTATCAGGCGATCAGGGGCTGCGGCGAACTGCCGGCGACCGGCCGTTCGGCGATGCTGCGGCTGGCGCAGGACGACCCCGCGCTCGCCGCCCAGTTCGACGGATCGCGCCATGCACCCGCGCCGATCGATCCGGCGGAGCCTGTCGCCGCCGCCGGTTTCGCGCCTGACTGGCTGGAGTTGGCGCTGGCCGAGTCGGGTATCGCCGGGGAGGAGGCCAAGGCGCTGCTCTCCCGCGCCCCGCTCGATCTCAGGATCAACACGCTGAAGGGCGGGCGCGATGGCCTCGACCTCCCGGCTGACGCTGCCCCGACGCTCGCCCGCAATGCAATTCGGCTGCCGTTTGGCACGCCGGTCGAACAATGCGACGCCTACCGCCAAGGCCGGATCGAAATCCAGGACAGCGGCTCGCAGCTCGTCTGCGATGCGGTGGGCGCGCAGCCGGGCGAAACCATCCTCGATCTCTGTGCCGGGGCTGGCGGGAAGACGCTGGCGCTCGCGGCGGCGATGGAAAACCGGGGACGGCTGATCGCCTGCGACATCGATCGCGGGCGGCTCTCGCGCCTCGGCCCCCGGGCGGTGCGGGCCGGAGCGACGATGATCGAGACGCTGTTGCTCGATCCGGGCCGCGAGGCGGCGGCGCTCGGGCCATGGCAAGGCGCGGCGGATGCGGTGCTGGTCGACGCGCCATGCTCGGGCACCGGCACCTGGCGCCGCAACCCCGAGGCCCGCTGGCGGCTGAGCGAGGCGCGGCTTGGCGCCCATGTTGCCGCACAGTCCCGCCTGCTCGATCTTGCCGCGAACTTAGTGCGGCCGGGCGGGCGGCTGGTCTATGCCACGTGTTCGCTGCTCGACCGGGAGGGCGCGGATCAGATTTCCGGCTTTCTTGCCCGCCATGGCGATTGGCGGGCGGAACCATTGCCGGCTCCCGCAGGTTTACCGCGTGGTTCAGGATTTCGCTTAACTCCGTATCGCGATGGGACTGATGGGTTTTTCATCGCACGGTTGTCACCAATATGCTAAGTTGTGCGTAGATGAACCGTCCTGTGCGACCATCGCGGAATGCCCTCTGGGAGATATTGATGCGTTACTACCCCGCCGCGCTTGCCCTTTCCCTGCTCGCCGGGTTGTCGGCCAGCGCCAGCTTTTCTGCCGCGCCCGAACCGGTCGATCCGCGTGCTGCCACGCTGGTCGCGCAGGGCCGTGCCGATCTCACCGCAGGGCGCATCGACCCGGCGATAGACGCCTATGAGGCGGCGCTGGCAATCGACCCCGGCAGCGTCGCGATCCTCCTCGATCTGGCCGAAGCGACGCGCCGTCAGGGCATGCAGGGCAAGGCGCTGCATTATTACCGCGAGGCGCTCGAGACCGATCCGCAGAACCTGCAAGCAATTTCGGGCGAGGGCGCCGCGCTGGTCGAAAAGGGTGCTGTCGAAAAGGCGCGGCGCAATCTTGCCCGGCTCCAGGGCCTTTGCGGCGAAACGTGCGATGCCTCCCGCCAGCTCGCTGCCGCCATCGCCAAAGGCCCCGCACTGCGAGTGGTCACCGCCCAGCAGGTGAAGCCCGCGCCGGTGGTTACGGAGAATTGAGGAGCGACCTTAAATCAGCTCCCGAAATTCATCCAATACAGCCCGGTACACCCGCTTCTTGAACGGGACGATTAGCTCCGGCAACAGGTCCGGGGCGATCCATTTCCATTCGCAGAATTCGGGCGGATCATGCGCATCCAGCCTGATGTCCTCGTCCTGCCCGGCGAAGCGGGCAAGCAGCCAGTGCTGCCGCTGGCCGCGATACTGGCCTTGCCACAGTTTGCCGATTAATTCGTCCGGCAGGTCGTAGAACAGCTCTTCGCGCAACTGGCCGATCAGCGTGACGTGGGCCGGGGTAACGCCGGTTTCCTCCCAGAGCTCGCGCAGGGCGGCGGCGTGAAGATCTTCGCCATCGTCGATGCCCCCCTGCGGCATCTGCCAGAAATCGCCCTCGCGGTTATCGATCCGCTTGCCGACGAAAGCGCGGCCATCGGCGTTGACCAGCATCACCCCGACACAGGGGCGATAGGGCAGGGCGGAAATGTCGGTCACGGCGGGGAAAATTCCTTGTTGCAGCAACGGGGTTCAGACAAATGCAATGAATTGGGGCACAAGTTGCTTACCGGTCGATTAGGCGGTCGATTGCCGCTTGACTAGCGGGACGCAAGGGGTGTTGCCTGTGCACTTATTTGTACCCTGACAGATTTTCTGAATTGTAGGTTCGCGCAGGGAGCCTAAATGGGCAGACAAGCGGTATCAATGCCGCTGACAGAGGATGGAAATGGCGACGATCCTGGCAGACAGTTTTTCCGCGGCAAGTCCGCGCACTCCCCCAGCGCCCGAAGCGGTCGTCGTCCGGTTCGCCGGCGATTCCGGCGACGGCATGCAGCTGACCGGTGGGCAGTTCACCTTGTCAACCGCGCTGGCCGGCAACGATCTGGCTACCTTCCCCGATTTCCCGGCTGAAATCCGCGCGCCGCAGGGGACTTTGTTCGGCGTTTCGGCCTTTCAGATCAATTTCGGCTCGATCGACATCACCACCGCCGGCGATGCGCCCGATGTGCTGGTGGCAATGAATCCGGCGGCGCTGAAGACCAATGTCAATGCGCTCAAGCCCGGCGGACTGATCATCGCCGACACCGGCGAGTTCACCAAGCGCAACCTCGACAAGGCGAAATACACCACCAATCCAATCGATGACGGCAGTCTTGCCAAATGGGACGTACTGGCTTTCGACATCAGTGCGCTGACCATGCAATCGGTCAAGCCGTTCGGCCTGAGCAACAAGGACGCGTTGCGCTGCAAGAACATGTGGACGCTCGGGCTGGCGCTATGGATGTTCGAACGCGACCGCGCTCCGCTGATCGACTGGCTGCGGGGCAAGTTCAAGAAAAACCCGCTGCTGGCCGACGCCAATATCGCCGCGCTCAATGCCGGGCATGCCTACGGCGAGACGGCCGAGATTTCCGGGCCGATGAAGAAGGTCCACCTCGATCCGGTGGCCTCGCCGCCCGGCGTCTACCGCACGGTGACCGGCGCGGAAGCGGTGAGCTACGGTCTGGTCGCCGGTGCGCAGCTGGCCGGCCTCAAGATCTTCTTCGGCGGCTATCCGATCACCCCGGCTTCGGCGATCCTGCACAATCTGGTCAGGATGAAGGAATTCGGCGTCACCACCTTCCAGGCGGAGGATGAGATCGCGGCGATCTGCGCGGCGATCGGAGCATCCTATGCCGGGCATTTGGGCGTGACGTCATCGTCCGGCCCCGGCATTGCGCTCAAGGGTGAGGCCATGGGGCTCGCCGTGATGACCGAACTGCCGCTGGTCATCGTCAATTCGCAGCGCGGCGGCCCGTCGACCGGTCTGCCGACCAAGACCGAACAGTCCGACCTCTATCAGGCGGTCTATGGCCGCAACGGCGATGCGCCGATGCCGGTCGTCGCCGCGCGCTCGCCGTCCGACGCCTTCGACTGCGCGGTCGAGGCCTGCCGCATCGCCGTCCAGTTCATGACCCCGGTGATCCTGCTGACCGATGGCTATATCGCCAATGCCGCCGAGCCGTGGAAAATCCCCGATGCCAACAACTTCGAGACATTTCCGGTGACTTTCCTCGAAGAAAAGAACGGGGGCGATGCGGTGTTGCCCTACAAGCGCGATCCGCGCGGGGTGCGTCCCTGGATCAAGCCGGGAACGCCGGGGCTGATGCACCGCATCGGTGGCATCGAGAAGGCGATCGACACCGGCAACATCGACTATTCGTCCGAGGTTCACGAGATCCAGACCGAGGCGCGCAAGGCCAAGGTGGACGGCATTGCCAACAGCATTCCCGACCAGGAAGTGAATTTCGGCAAGGCCGGAGGCAAACTGGCGGTGGTGGGCTGGGGATCGACCTTTGGACCGATTTACCAGGCCGTGCGGCGCGCGCGCGCCAAGGGAATCGACGTCAGCCACATCCATGTTCGCCACGTCTGGCCGCTGCCGAAGAATCTGGGGCAATTGCTGAAGGGTTACGAGTATATCCTCGTGCCCGAGATGAACACCGGCCAGTTCAAGACCGTGCTGCGCGACCAGTTCCTGGTCGATGCGCGGCCGCTCAACAAAGTCAGCGGCCAGCCTTTCACCATTGCGGAAATCGAAACGGCGATCGGCACATTCTTCGATAGCATTCCCGACAATGAGGGCGGCGAAGTCCCGGCGGACGATACCCAGCTGCCCAGCATCAAGGCGATGAATCCATGAACGACATGACCCCCATCGTCACCACGCTCAAGGACTGGGAGACCGACCAGGAGGTGCGCTGGTGCCCGGGCTGCGGCGATTACGCGATCCTCAAGGCGGTGCAGCGCGTCTTGTCCGAAATCGGCGCCAATCCGGCCAAAACCGTGTTCGTCTCGGGCATCGGCTGCTCCAGCCGCTTTCCCTATTACATCGAAAGCTACGGCTTCCATACCATTCACGGCCGCGCGCCGGCCTTCGCCACCGGCATCAAGCTGGCCAATCCGGAGCTCGACGTCTGGCTGGTCACCGGCGATGGCGACGGCATGTCGATCGGCGGCAACCACACCATGCATGTTCTGCGCCGCAATCTCGATTGCCAGATCCTGCTGTTCAACAACGAGATTTACGGCCTGACCAAGGGCCAATATTCGCCGACCAGCCGGCTCGGCACCAACAGCCCGACCACGCCCGGCGGCTCGGTCGACCGGCCGGCACGGCCTTGCGCCTTTGCGCTGGGCGCCGGCGCCCGTTTCGTCGCGCGCGGCTTCGATGTTTCCAAGGAATTGCCCAACGTGCTGAAGGCGGCCCATGCTCACAAGGGCGCTGCCTTCATCGAGATTTTCCAGAACTGCATTGTTTACAACAAGGATGTGTTCGATGATTTCGCCGCTCCCAAGGGGGCGGAAGCCAACCAGCTCTGGCTGAAGCACGACGAGCCCATGCTGTTCGACAAGGGGACCAAGGGGCTGAGAGTCAATCTCGACCACCTGCACCTCGAAGTCGTCGACGTTATCGCGGGTGATTGGCAGGCGGCCGGCGTGATAATCCACGATGTTACCAACCGGGCTGTCGCTCATATGCTGATCGAAATGCCGTTCGGCGCATTCCCCATGGCGCTCGGTGTGCTTTACGACGACCCGCGTCCCACCTTCGAAGAAACTCTCCTGGGCCAGGATGCGAAGCTGACGGCGGGCAAGCAGGCCAACCTGGCCAAGCTGCTTAGCTCGGGGCAAACCTGGACGGTGGCTGCCTGATCGAATCGCGCAGGGTTTACTCCGTTTGCTCGGTGCGCAGAAATATTGCTCGCACGGCGATACCGGTGCATGCAGTCCGACGATGAATGCGCAGGCGCCGGTCAGGGGTACGGAGCTTGCTGCGGGTGGCCGTTCGCTCGGCTTTGGTCCGCAGTGGCTGGCGCGCGTCTGGTCCGGCGGGATAGACCGCATCATCGAACTGCTCGATACGGGCCTAGTCCGCGGTTCCATCGAAGGGGTTTTGCCCGACGGCGGTGTTCGCCTGATTGGCGGACGTCAGCCTGGCTTCCAGGCCAAGGTCGTGCTGCACGATGCACGCGCGCTGCTGCGGCTGGCGACGTCCGGCTCGGTTGGCCTTTATCAGGGCTGGGCAGCCGGGGAATGGGAAAGCCCCGATCCGGTCGCGCTGTTCGCTTTGACAATGGACAATGCTGCCGAGCTCGGCGGCATCGGCAGGGCGAAAGGCCCATGGCGGCTGGTTGCACGCAGTTTGCATTGGCTCCGCCGCAACACCCGCCGGGGCGCGGTTCACAACATTCATGCGCATTACGATCTCGGCAATGATTTTTACGCGGCTTGGCTCGATCCGACGATGAGCTACTCGTCGGCGCGGTTCGGGGCGGGGGCAAGCACACTCGAAGCGGCGCAGCGCTGCAAGCTGGAGAGCATTGCCGAGAGGCTGGCCGGCGCGCGGTCGGTCCTTGATATCGGCTGCGGCTGGGGATCTCTGGCGCGCCAGTTTGCCGATAACGGCGCGGCCGTCACCGCCATCAGCCTCTCCGACGCACAGCTGGCCTGGGCCCGGGAGCGGCACGGCGGGGCCGGGATAGATTTCAGGAAGCTCGATTACCGGGATATCACCGGCCAGTTCGACGCGATCTCCAGCGTCGAGATGGTCGAGGCGGTGGGCCGCGAATACTGGCCGAATTTCCTGGATTGCATTGCGCGCTGCCTCAAACCGGGAGGCCGCGCCGCCATCCAATATATCTCGATGCGCGACGATCTGTTCGACGCTTACGCCCGCAGCGCCGACTTCATCCAGACCTACATCTTTCCGGGCGGCATGCTGGTGCGCGAAAGCGAATTCCGCCGCCTTGCCGAAGCGCGCGGGCTGGAATGGCGGGAGCCTGTATCATTCGGTCGCGATTACGCAGAGACCCTGTGCCGGTGGCGCGCGAATTTCGACGCGGTCGTGGCGCAAGGACGGCTGCCAGCCGGGTTCGACTCCCGCTTCATCGGCCTGTGGCGCTATTATCTCATGTATTGCGAGGGCGGCTTCCGTGGCGGCGGGATCGATGTCACCCAGGTGACGTTGGTCAAACGCAGTTGATCGGGGCCAAGCGCGGCTGATCAGGGAATCGACCGAAAGATGCCGCTGCTCCCGCGTGAGCGCGCCAGCACATTGTCATGCACGATCGGGCAGAGCAGCTGGTGGAAGGCGCAGCCGACCAGACCGTTGTTCCACCAGATCACCTCGCCCTGCAGCGATTCGAGCCCCGGGATTGTCAGCCAGCACAGGGTGCCGTTGTGCATGCGGTTGATCGCCATTGCCGAGAACCCGCTCAGCGACAGGTCATTGATCACGGTCTGGAAGCCCTTCGACCCGGAGGGGCGCAGCGATGCAGCGATGGAAATCCGCGTGCGCGGTGCGCTGCGGTCTTCCTGAGCGGCGGTGCTGTACTTATCGGGCGTGCTATACATCGTTGACATGGCAACCTCGCGTGCTTTCCGCCTGACGAACCAGGAGACTGTACAAAAGATGCCCGGAAATGCTTGCGCAGCCGCTACCGGGGCTGGTTAACGGATTCGCGGTGTCCGCTGGCGAATTGTTCACCAAGCAAGGAAACCATGCGTTCAGCCACGATTTCCGGCGCCTTCACCGTCGCCGGATCTTCGCCCGGATAGGCGCGGGCGCGCATCGCGGTGCGGGTTGCGCCGGGGTTGACCAAGGCCACGCGCACCCTGGAGACGTTTTTGGTTTCCTGCGCATAGCAATCGAGCAGCACTTCGAACGCCGCCTTGCTCGCGGCATAGGCGCCCCAATAGGCGCGCGGCTGCGTGGCGACATTGCTCGTCAGCCCAATCACCCTGGCGTCCGTGCTGTTGCGCAGCATCGGATTAAAGGCGGCGAGCAGCGCCTGGGTGGCGAGCACATTGGTGCTGAGCGCCTGACTGAACGCCTTGGGATCGATATCCGCCACCGAAGTGAGCTGCGGCAGCACCGCGGCGTTGATTATGAGAATATCGAGCGCCTGCCAGCGCTGGGCGATTGCCGCGGCCAGGCGGGCGATGGCGTCGGGCTCGGTGAGGTCGAGCGGGGCGATTGTTGCGTGGCCGCCGGCTTGGTGGATGCGGTCTTCCACCGCTTCCAGCGCCGTGGTGCCGCGCCCGGTGAGGACGACATGCGCGCCAGCCGCCGCCAGCGCCTCCGCGGTCGCCGCACCGATCCCGCGGCTCGCCCCGGTGACGAGCGCGACCTGCCCTTCAAATGCCGTCACGCGACTTTATCGACCGGGAGGACCAGCTGGTCCGGGCTGTCGCGTTCTTCAACATCGGTCAGCCGGGTCGGATATTCGCCGGTGAAACAGGCATCGCAATATTGCGGCGCGGAATTGGAGCGTCCCGGCTCGCCGACCGCGCGGTAAAGCCCGTCGATCGAGACGAAGGCCAGGCTGTCGGCCTGGATGAACTGGGCCATCGCCTCAATGTCCATCTGCGCCGCCAGCAGTTTGGAGCGTTCCGGCGTGTCGACCCCGTAGAAGCAGCTGTGCTCCGTCGGCGGGCTGGCGATGCGCATATGCACCTCCGCCGCACCGGCATCGCGCATCATCTGGATAATCTTCATCGAGGTGGTGCCGCGCACGATCGAATCGTCGATCAGCACAATGCGCTTGCCCTGCACGATGGCGCGGTTGGCGTTGTGCTTGCGCTTGACCTCGGCGTGGCGCGCACCGTCCGATGGCTGAATGAAAGTGCGGCCGACATAGTGCGAGCGGATGATGCCAAGCTCGAAGGGAATGCCCGATTGCTGGGCGTAACCAATCGCGGCGGGCACACCGCTATCGGGCACCGGGATGACGATATCGGCATTGGCCGGCGCTTCCTTGGCCAGTTCCACGCCGATCTGCTTGCGCGACTCATACACTGACCGGCCGCCGCTGACCGAATCGGGACGGCTGAAATAGACATGCTCGAACAGGCAGGGGCGCGGGCTTTGCTGGCGGAACGGCCGGTGGCTGGATATCCGCCCGTCGTGGGTGACTTCGATCAACTCGCCCGGCTCAACCTCGCGGACGAAATCCGCGCCAACCACGTCGAGCGCGACAGTTTCGCTGGCGAACACCGTCGCCTCACCGATTTTGCCCATCACCAGCGGCCGGATGCCCAGCGGATCGCGGCAGGCGACCATGCGCTTGGGGGTCATGCAGATCAACGAATAGGCGCCCTCGACCAGCCGCAGCGCATCGACGAAGCGGTCAAGCAACGTCGGATAGCGGCTGGTGGCGATGAGATGGACAATGACTTCAGTGTCCGAGGTCGACTGGAAGATCGAACCCTTGTTCACCAGCTCGCGCTTGAGGCTCATCGCGTTGGAAATATTGCCGTTATGCGCAATCGAAAAGCCGCCGTGGGCAAGGTCGGCGAACAGCGGCTGGATGTTCCTCAGGCCGGAACCGCCGGTCGTTGCATAGCGGACATGACCGGACGCCATCCCGCCGGGCAGCTCGGCGAAGCTTTCGTTGCTGGCAAACACCTGCGCGACATGGCCGATGCCGCGGCGGGCATAGAATTCGCTGCCATCATAGCTGACGATGCCGACCGCTTCCTGCCCGCGGTGCTGCAGGGCATGCAGGCCCAGCGCGGTCATAGCGGCGGCCTCCGTGGTGCCGATCACGCCGAAAATGCCGCATTCCTCGTGCAGCTTGTCGCCGTCACGCTCGAGGAAGGGGTGAGTCAGATTCATGGATTCGCCTGGGCGGTTGCAGGGGGCACGATGTGGCGGTGATTGACCGTAATGACAAGGGCGCACGACGACAAATCAGATCGCGGAGATCACAAGGGGGTGGCCGGCCATCTTGCTGTCGCGGGTGAACAGCTTCATGCCGCGCTCCTGCGCTATCACAAGCAGCAATTCATCGAACGGATCGCTGTGTGCGATTGGGTCCGAGAGGGTAGCGACCGCAGTATCGCCGTCCAGATCGACCAGTTCCACGCCCATAATTCGCAGGCTATCCAGTACATCCGCCGGACTTGCCTCACCTTTTCGGGCACCCGATACAAACCGCCTTTCCCATTTGATCCTGAGTTCCCAGATCGCGACGCTGGCGACAAACAAGTCGTTCGAGGGATCGCCCAGAATAGCAAATTCGGCCGGCTTCAGGACATCCCGTTTGAGTGCAAGCCAAAAGGCGAAATGCGAATCGAGCAACAGCCTCATTCGTCGAGACCGAGCATCTTGCGGCTATAGGCGGGGTCGTCGAAATTGTCTGGCAACCTCAGAATGACTTGGTCCAACCCCCGCGCTTTCAGGTACGCATCGGCCTTCGCAAAATCCAGCGCGCGCTTCTTTGGCGCAGGACCAATTTGCGCAACCGGCTTACCAAATTTAGTGATAACAATCGATTCTCCGCGTAGCGCGGCCGCGATGGCCTCGGAAAATTTGGCCTTGGCCTCACGGATTGACATTTCCATTTGCAGTTCCTTCGCTACGCAAGATAGCACCGGCCAAATATGACTACAATAGGGTCACAATAGGCAAGGGACAATCGGCGAAGGCCCATTGCCCAATTCCTCACACCCGCCTAAATCGCCCGCTTCCTTCTGCCTCTTGCACAGAGCCCCGCTTGATCCTCACCCCTTTCGAATGGACCATCGCCAAGCGCTACATGCTGCCGGGGCGGGGCGAGGCGTTTATCGCGCTGGTCGCCGGCATCAGCCTGGCGGCGGTGATGCTCGGGGTTGCCGCGCTGGTCATCGTCATGAGCGTGATGAACGGGTTTCGCGCCGAGCTGTTCGACAAGATCGTCGGGCTCAACGGTCATGCCATCATCCAGGCCTATGGCGGCAGGCTGGATAATTGGCAGCAGGTGCTCAAGGAAGTGCGCGCGACGCCCGGGGTGGTCCGCGCTTCGCCGCTGATCGAGCAGCCGCTGCTGGTGACCTTCAACGGACGGGTCGAGGCCATTCTGGCGCGGGGCAATACGGCCGACGATATTCGCCGCCTCGCCCCGCAGCTCAAGATGGGGACTCTGGCAGAGCTGCAGCCCGGCAGCGGCAATGTCGCCATCGGGGCGCGGCTCGCGGAAAATCTAGGCGCGCGGGTGGGGGACTCGATCACCATCATCAACCCCCAGGGCCGTTCCACCCCGTTCGGCACCGTTCCGCGCGAAATCGGCTATCACGTCTCGGCAATCTTCGAGATCGGGGTCTACGACTACGACCAGACCTTCGTGGTCATGCCCATGCTCGATGCGCAGACCCTGCTGCTCACCGGCGATGCGGTTGGCATGATCGAGGTGAAGACCGACGATCCCGACCGCGTGACGGAACTGCTCGAGCCGTTGGCCCGGCGGCTGGCCGGGCGGGCGGTGATTTCGGACTGGAAGACGATCAACGCCTCGCTGTTCGAGGCGCTGGCGGTCGAGCGGGTGGCGATGTTCGTCGTGCTGTCGATCATCGTGCTGGTCGCGGTGTTCAATATTCTGTCGTCGCTGATCATGCTGGTGCGCGCCAAAACCCGCGATATCGCCATCCTGCGGACGATGGGGGCGACGCGACGCTCGCTGCTCAAGATTTTCGTCACCACGGGCTTTCTGATCGGTGCGCTGGGGACAATCGCCGGGCTGATCCTTGGTTTCGTGTTCCTGTATTTCCGCCAGCCGGTGGTGCGGCTGATCGAAATTCTGACGGGGCAGAACCTGTGGGATCCGTCGATCCGCTTCCTTACCGAGCTGCCGAGCCGCAGCGATCCGGTCGAGATTGCCGCGATCAGCGTGATGGCGCTGGTGTTCAGCTTCCTCGCCACGCTTTATCCGGCCTTTCGGGCGGCGAGCACCGACCCGGTGCAGGTGCTGCGGTATGAGTGAGCCAGTGGTGCGGGTGCGCGGGCTGACGCGCAGCTTCGAGCAGGGCGGCGTGCGAATCGACGTGCTGCGCGGGATCGATGTCGATATCCAGCCCGGCGAAATTGTCGCGCTGCTTGGGCCTTCAGGATCGGGAAAATCGACTATGCTGCAAGCTATTGGCCTGCTGGAAGGCGGCTTTGGCGGCCGCATCGCGATTGCCGGGGCCGATGCGGAGAAGCTCGACGGCGACGCCCGAACCACGCTGCGGCGCGATCACATCGGCTTCGTCTATCAGTTCCATCACCTGCTTCCCGACTTTACCGCAATCGAGAATGTCGTGCTGCCGCAGATGGTCGCGGGCAAGTCGCAGGTCGACGCGGAGGTGCGGGCGAGGGAACTGCTCGATGCGCTCGGCCTCGGCGAGCGGCTTACCCACCGGCCAAGCCAGCTTTCGGGCGGCGAGCAGCAGCGCGTCGCTGTCGCCCGCGCGCTGGCCAACAAGCCGGCACTGGTTCTCGCCGACGAGCCGACCGGCAATCTCGACGAGGCGACGGCGGACCGGGTGTTCGACGAATTCGTCCGTCTGGTGCGCGGCGAGGGCAGCGCGGCGCTGGTTGCCACCCACAATGAACGGCTGGCTATTCGTATGGACCGGACCTTTCGGCTGCATGAGGGCAAGCTGGAATAGCGCCTATTGCAATGCCGGCCCCAGCCGCCCACATCGGTTGGCGGGTGAAACATGAGGTAGCGGCGATGAGCAATTCCCCTCCGACTTTCGGCACGGATCCCAATCTTCATACGCATGTCGAATGGGGTGACTCCTCCACGCTCCATCGCCGGGATGACGGGGGCGGGCTGCTCTACGAACTGAAGGCGGTGCGCCGGGCGACGCTGGCGGAGCTGGTGCGCCATGTCATGCTGATGCCCAAGGCCGAACGCGGGCAATATGTCATCGAAAAGTCGGGCGATCACCGGCTCGATTTGGCGGAAATAGAGGAACTGGCCGCCCGGCCCGATTTTCCACGCGCCTAGGGAAATAGCTTTGACCACGATAGCCGATTTTTCCGCCACCTTGACCAGTGGTGAAAGCATCGGCCTGGCGGACAAGGCTGGCAAGGTGCTGCTGATCGTTAACACCGCGTCCAAATGCGGCTTCACCCCGCAATATGCTGGGCTGGAGGCGCTATGGCGCAAATTCCGCGACCGCGGTTTCGAAGTGATCGCCTTCCCCTGCAACCAGTTCGGCGGGCAGGAGCCGGGCGATGCTGCCGAAATCGCAAGCTTCTGCCTGCTCAACTATGGCGTCAGCTTTCCGGTGATGGCGAAGGTCAAGGTCAACGGCGCCGATGCCGCGCCGGTTTATCGCTGGTTGAAGTCCGAAGCGCCGGGGCTGTTTGGCACCGAGCGAATCAAATGGAACTTCACCAAGTTCCTGATCGGCCGCGACGGCAAGGTCGCGGGGCGCTTTAGTCCGGCGGACAAGCCGGAAAATCTGGAGCGGGCTATCGAGGCGCTGTTGTAACCTATTCGGCCAGGCTTAGCAGGTTGGCCTGGTCGATGGCGGCGACAGCCGCTTTGAGTTCGTCGATGCTTGCGGCTGAGCCATCGGCCTCGATCATGAAGCGGTTGGCGACAACAACGCCGAACTTGCCGTTATGGCCGGACTTGCTCCAGGCTTCGCTCTGCATCTGGCCATCGACCGGCGCCATGCGCTCGTAGCCGTCAGCGTCTTCGCGGTTGTGCTGGACACCCATGGCGTTGCCCAGACCGGCTAGCGCGCCCAGGGCCGACATATCGATAATCCTGAGCTGGAAACTGTTCGGCCCCGCCGTGTAGGTGCCTTCGGCCTGGCTGCCCACGGCGCCCATGCCGGTCGATTCCACCGCAGTGCGCTGGTACGATCCGATCGCGGGCGGAAGCAGGGCCTGCATTCTGGCAATGTCGATCGGCGGGGTCTTGCCATTGGCGGCGTTCTGCATCTGTTTGCTGAACTCTTCCGCCTTGCCGACGTCGAGGGTGCCGCCGCCCGGCAGCGTGATCTTGCCGCCGCTGTCCGTGTTTCCGGCGATTGCCACGGCGCCGCCGCCAAATGCGCCGGTGATCGCCGCTGTGATCGGCGCGACGATCAGGAACAGGACTATCGCGCAGAGGATGGTGACGGCGGTGTAGGAGCCCGCCTTTTCCGGCGGCACTTTCATCATCGGCACCGCCCCGGTGTAGTAGAGATAGATGCTGTAAATGCCGAGCAGGCCGAAGAAACCGAGCGAGGGGATCAGGCCGAAAATGCCCGATAACCATGCGGCGGTCGAGCCATAGGCGACCAGTTTGAAGGCATTGGCCCGGTTGGCCTCACCGCCGAACTTGGGCGCGAGGAAATCGGCGATGAGCGTCAGGACAAAGACCATGACCAACCCCAGGCCGAAGCTGATCAGCGCGCCGGTCGAAGCCGCGATGATCCCGGGCCGGTACGAGAAACCAAAGGCGCCGTAGCCGAACAGCTGGCCGCCGATAAATCCGGCAAGCGGGCCAATCGCGACGAGCGGCAGGACATAGTTTTTCAAAATGTCCGCTTGCGGCGTTGTTTCCGCTTCGATCCGCGGCCATTCATCTTTGGGCGTGAGGATTATCGCCTTGGCGCGTTCGCCAAAGGTTTTGTGATCGAATCCGGATAAGCCGATCATGTCTGCCCCTTTCGTACTACCGCTCAGGGGGGAATTGCACCGCAAACTGCGGAAATAGCAACTGTTCTGCCGGGATGTCCCCGGTTTTGCCGTCGCCTCATGCTTGATCCGCAGGAGGGCAGCGGTGTAATGTGCGGCGATGGCCAAGCCGCATTTCGTGCCCCTGCGGGTGTTTTCCAGCTATACCATGCTTGAGGGGGCAATCGATCCCAAGGCGATCGCCAAACTCGCCGTCGATCGCGGTTTCCCCGCCATCGCCATCGCCGACCGCAACGGCCTGTACGGCTCGGTTGCTTTCGCCGCGGCGGCGCGGGAAAACGGCATCCAGCCGGTTATCGGCACCTGCCTCGGCGTATCGCGCGGCGACAAGGGCCCGATCGACTGGCTGGCGCTCTATGCCAAGGACGAGGCCGGCTGGCTGAACCTGTGCCACCTCGTCTCGATTGCGCATCTTGAACGGCCGCTCGAGCTCGAGCCGCATGTCACTTTGGACGATTTGCAAGGCCACACCGAGGGCCTGATCGCGCTGACCGCTGCGGGCGAGGGTGCGCTGGTGCGGCTGCTCGCCGAAGGGCGGAGCGAAAGCGCCGACG
>JAYVWX010000106.1:0-2227 GCA_043785715.1 Novosphingobium sp.
GCATGGAGATCAACGCCAACCACATCCGCCCGGCCTATGCGGGCTGGGTCTATGCCACCGCCCGTCCCGAAACGCTGGGGCGCACCACCCAGGTCTGGACCATCCGGATCGAGGACGAGGCGGGCAAGCTGGTGTGCCTCTCACGGATGACCGCAGCGGTCATTGCGCTGGACCGCAAATGAACTCGCCCACTCAGTCTGTCGCGGTGATCGGCGCGGGCGATCACATCGGCGCGGCAATCGTCCGCAAGTTCGCGGCGCAAGGGTTTGCGGTCCACGCCGGGCGCCGCAATGGCGACAAACTCGCACCCTTGCTCGGCGGTGCAGTGACCGGGCGCTCGCTCGATGCCCGCGAGCCCGACGATCTGATTGCGTTCCTCGCCGAGGCCGAGGCCCTGGCCCCGCTGGCGCTGGTGATCTTCAATGTCGGCGCCAACGTCCAGTTCCCGCTGACCGAGACCACCGACCGGGTGTTCCGCAAGGTCTGGGAAATGGCCTGCTTCGCCGGGTTCGTCGCCCTGCGCGAAGCGGCGCGGATCATGCTGCCACGCGGCCAAGGCAAGATTTTCGTCACCGGGGCAACCGCCGGGCTGCGCGGCAATCCGGGCTATGCCGCCTTCGCCGCAGCCAAGGCGGGGCTGCGCGCGACCGCGCAATCGGCCGCCCGCGAATTGTGGCCGCAAGGCATCCACGTGGCGCATCTGGTGATCGACGCCGGGGTCGATACCGAATGGGTCCGCGCGCGGGTGACCGAGCGGATCGGCGCCGAAGCGCTCGCAGCGCAGCCCGATCTGCTGATGCCGCCCGCCGCGGTGGCGGAGGCCTATTGGGCGCTGTACGCTCAGCCCAAGTCGGCATGGACTTTCGAGCAGGAAATCCGTCCCTTTGGAGAGACCTGGTAATGCCGCAGACAATCGAGTTCCTCTATGACTTCGGCAGCCCCAACGCCTATCTGGTGCACCGCGCGATCGAAGACCTGCCAAGCCCGGCTTTCCGCTATGTCCCGGTTCTGCTTGGTGGAATTTTCAAGGCGACCGGCAACCAGAGCCCGATGCAGGCCTACGGCCATATTGCGGCCAAACGCGATTACGATATGCTCGAAATGCGCCGCTTCATGACGCATCACGATATCAACAATTTCAAAATGAACCCGCACTTTCCGGTCAACACACTGCTGATGATGCGCGGCGCGGTTGCCGCCGAGGCGCTTGGCTGCGCTGAGGACTATGTCGAGGCGATGATGGCGGGGATGTGGGAGCAGGGCCTGGCGCTGGCCGACCCCGAAGTATGGACGGCCTTGCTGGGCGCGGCCGGGCTGCCGGTGGACGATCTGGTCGCCGGGGCGGCCGATCTCGCCAACAAGGCCGCGCTGGTCGCCAATACCGAAGGCGCGGTGGCGCGCGGGGTGTTCGGCATTCCCAGCTTTTTCCTTGGCGATGAATTGTATTTCGGGAAGGACCGACTTCGCGACGTGATGGAGGCCGCACAATGAATGATTTTTCCCTGCCCAACAATTCGGCCGACCTGACTGGGCGCGTCGCGCTGGTTACCGGCGCATCGTCAGGACTCGGCGCGCGGTTCGCCGAGGTGCTCGCCGCTCAAGGTGCGGCAGTGGTGCTGGCAGCGCGGCGACTCGACCGGCTTGAGGCGTTGGCGGACAAGATCAAGGCGAACGGCGGCAAAGCATTGGCAGTGCAGATGGATGCGACCGATGCCGCATCGGCGGTCGCTGCGGTCGCTGCCGGAGAGGCGGCGTTCGGAACGGTCGATATCCTGGTCAACAACGCCGGGATGCCCGATGCCCAACGCGCGCACAAGATGTCGACCGAGCTGATCGACCAGGTGATCGGGCTCAACTTGCGGGGCCCTTGGATCCTCGCCTGCGAAGTGGCGCGGCGGCTGATCGCGGCGGAAAAGCCGGGCCGGATCGTCAATATCAGCTCGGTCGCGCATTACCGCTACGATGGCGGCGGCGCCGCGCTCTATGCGGTGACCAAGACCGCGATCGCCCGGATGACCGAGGCGCTCAGCGTCGAATGGGCGCATTACGGGATCAACGTGAATGCCATTGCGCCGGGCATGTTCGTTTCCGAAATGACCGACGGAATGTTTGAGCGGATGGGCGGAAACCCTGCCGAGCATTTGCCGCGCAGACGGGTGCCGGTGCCCGAACAGATGGATTCGACGCTGCTCTATCTGGTCGCTCCGGCGAGTGAATGCGTTACCGG
>JAYVWX010000107.1:0-3924 GCA_043785715.1 Novosphingobium sp.
CCAATCCGCGCAACGATGTCGCCACGATCCTCGCCAATGCCGAGATCGACGGCCCGCCGATCGGCGAGGCGGAGCGCAATGCCTATTACCTGATCATCGCCGCGGCCGGCCATGACACCACCAGTTCGGCGATTTCCGGCGGGCTGCTGGCGTTGCTGCAGAATCCGGCCGAGATGGCGAAACTGCGCGCCGATCCGGCGCTGATCCCGCGCGCGGTTGACGAAATGATCCGCTGGACGACGCCGGTGAAGCACTTCTTCCGCACCGCGGTGAGCGATTGCGAAGTCGGCGGCAAGCAGGTGCGCGCCGGCGACAGCATGATGATGGCCTACTGGTCCGCCAATCGCGACGCGGACGCCTTCGACGATCCCTTCGCCTTCCGCGTCGACCGGTCACCCAACCGGCACCTCGCCTTTGGCCTGGGCGCGCATATCTGCCTGGGCAAGTTCCTCGCCAAGCTGGAGATGCAGGCGCTGTTCACCGAGCTGCTGGCGCGGGTGCAACACATTGAACTGGCAGGAGAACCAGCTTGGGTTAAGGCCAGTTTCGTCTCCGGCCTCAAGACCCTGCCAATCCATTTTCGGGTCTGATCCGCAATGCACCCCAGTATCATCGCCGTAAACTCTCCGGACAAACCGGTCATCATCATGGCGGGCAGCGGCGATGCGGTCAGCTATGCGCAGCTCGATGCGCGGTCTAATCAAGGCGCCCAACTGTTTCGCGGGCTTGGCCTGCAACGCGGCGATGTCGTCGCTCTGCTGCTCGACAATGTCAGCACCTACTTCGAAATCGTCTGGGCGGCACAGCGCGCCGGCCTCTACTATGTCTGCATTTCAACGCGGCTGGTCGCTGACGAAGTGGGCTTCATCCTTGGCGACAGCGACGCAAAAATTCTGATCGCCGGTACCGGACTTGCCGCCGATATTGCCACGCAGGCCAATGGCCTGGGCGTGACCCTGTTCACCCTAGGCCCGCCGGAACATGTCGCAGCACGCGATTTTCTCGCCGAGCACGCAGCGATGCCCTCCACGCCGATTACCGACGAAAGCCCGGGCAGCGACATGCTCTATTCTTCGGGCACCACTGGGCGGCCCAAAGGAATCAAGCGGCCGCTGCCCGACGGCCCGCTAGCGGAAACCACCGGCCTCACCGAAATGGGCCGGGAGCTTTATGGGATTGACGACAACACCCTGTTCCTCTCCCCCGCCCCGCTCTATCACGCCGCACCGCTGCGCTGGTGCATGAGCGTGCAGAAGCTGGGCGGCACCGTGATCATCATGGCGAAATTCGACGCGCAGCAGGCGCTGGCGCTGATCGAAAAATACCGCGTCACCCACGCGCAATGGGTGCCCACCCATTTCGTGCGGATGCTCAAGCTCGATGCCAGCGTACGAAACCGCTACGATGTCAGTTCGCTGCGCACCACCTTCCACGCCGCCGCGCCCTGCCCGGTCGAGGTCAAGCAGGCGATGATGGCCTGGTGGGGGCCGATCATCCATGAATTCTACGCCGGCACCGAAGGCAACGGCCTCACTTCGATCGGCCCACAGGAGTGGCTGGAGCGACCGGGTTCGGTGGGACGGGCGGTATGGGGAATCCCCAAGATCTGCGATGAGGACGACAATCCCTTGCCCCCGCGCGAGATCGGCGCGGTCTATTTCGCCGATGGCGCCCCGTTCGAATATCATAACGACCCCGAAAAGACCGCCGCCAGCCGCAACCGCCATGGCTGGACCACGCTGGGCGATGTCGGCTGGCTGGACGAGGACGGCTATCTCTACCTCACCGACCGCAAGAGCTTCATGATCATTTCCGGCGGGGTGAACATCTACCCGCAGGAAGTGGAAGACCAGCTCGTGCTCCACCCCAAGGTCGCCGATGTCGCGGTGATCGGCGCGCCCGATCCCGAGATGGGCGAGCAAGTCGTGGCCGTCGTCCAGCCCGATTGCTGGAGCGATGCCGGGCCGCAGCTGGAGGCCGAGCTGCTCGAGTGGCTGCGCCCCCGGCTTGGCCGGCTCAAAATCCCGCGCAAGATCGATTTTGCCGAAACCCTGCCGCGCACGCCCACCGGCAAGTTGCTCAAGCGCGAAGTCCGCGAGCCCTATTGGGCCAAGTCTCCAACATGAACAGGAAGCCCGATCATGCCCGATGAAGCCACCGCCCGTTCGCAGGGCCGATGCATGTGCGGCGGCGTGCGCTACAGCTTTCCCGGCGCGCCGCTGCTCACCGCCGTGTGCCATTGCCGGCAGTGCCAGCGCCAGAGCGGCAGCGCCTTTTCCATCGTCGCGGCAGTGCCCAAGCAGGGTTTCGAGCTGGTAGGCGAGACGAAAATCTTCAGGGATGTCGGTGACAGCGGACGCCCCGTCGAGCGCCATTTCTGCCCGGATTGCGGCTCGCCGATCATGTCGGTCATCGAACCGATGCCGGACATGGTGCTGATCAAGGCGGGCACGATCGACACCATCGCCCAGCTGACGCCGACCGTCGAAGTGTTCTGCGAAAACGCCCTGCCCGCCTTCCCGGCGTTGACCGGAACCGAGCGGCACGCTGGTTCCAACATCTGAAGCGACTGTCGCTGAACCTCTCGCGCGCGCGGAGGGCGAAATCGCCGGAGGTGAGCACGGCGACCGATGGCAGCGAATTCAGAAGTTGGCGGAAGCGATGCGGCGGCTTTCGACCGATATGCGCAGGGCCTCCCAGATCGCGTTTTCGAGCGTTTTGGCCTCGGCATCGCCGCGCTCCTCGACGGCGGCGTGCAGCTCGGTCACCAGGGCACGGAGCGTCTCGTTGCCGGCCTCCAGCGCCGAAACGCGCAAATCACTGTCGTCGCCAAGATCGCCGGTCACACCGCCGCGCACCAGGAGCGAACGGAGCGTCGCGTTTTCGGCCACCAACCGCGCGGCCGCGCGGTCCCATTCCTCGGCAACCATATCGAACATCGCCGCCATCATCCCGGCATTACCGGCGCGAAAGCCGGTAAGGTTCGGAGCGATATCGTCGCGCAGCAGCGCCGCAAGATTGGCGACGGCGGCGGGAATGGACGGTTTCATAGCTTTCCCATCAATTCGAGGATGGCGCGGTCCTGCGCGTTGCGCAGCCACCAGGCGGCATAGGAATGGATCACCTGCGGTTCGTCGCTCTTTTGCCAGGCAGCAACTCCGGCATTCCAGATCGCCTGGCCTTTGATGCACATCATCAGTTCCCACCAGTGCAGCGCTTCGGGATTGATGGCGAGACCGCTCGCCGCCTGCCAGATGCGCAGCGCATCTTCGCGCGGGGCGACGCCGCTGCGGCGGTCGTCCTTGCCGAATGAGAGCACCCGCGACATGCTCCAGGCGAGATCCTCAAGCGGATCGCCCAGATGCGCCATTTCCCAATCGAGCACCGCGACCAGTTCGCCGTTGTCATCGTAAAGGAAATTGCCGGCGCGGAAATCGCCGTGGACCATCGCCAGCTTCTGCGCGGGCGGCGGCGGATTGCGCCGCATCCAGCGGATCGCCGCGCGGGTGATCGGCTCGGCGCCGACATCGGCCTTGTCCAGGGTGGCCTCCCAGTAATCCAGTTCCTGCATCGCGGTGGTTTCTGGGGTCGAGGGCTTCATGAAGGCAAGCTCAAGCGTCTCGACCGGTAGCGCCGCAAGTCTGCCCATCGCGGTCCACATTCCTTCAGCCAGGCGCTGCAGACGGCCCTGCCATTCCGGCGCCTGGATCTGGTATTCGCTGTTGTGATAGCCGCGCAGATCTTCAGCGAGTGAGATCGCCCCGTCGAAATGCGCTGGGTTCTCCTCCAGCAGCAGCATCCGCGGCACCGGGATGCCGTGGCCATAGACCGCCTTGTAGGCATTGTATTCGTGCTGGCGGTCGCTATCGACATTGCTGGCGGGCGGATCACGGCGCAGGATCACCTGGTCGGCATGGCTTCCGG
>JAYVWX010000108.1:0-3410 GCA_043785715.1 Novosphingobium sp.
CACGGGGAGGTGGCAGCGCGAAGCGCTGACGGAGGGGTCCCACCTCTCGCCATGTGCTGTGCTGGGTCGCGAGGTGGAACCCCTCCACCACCCGCTTCGCGGGCGGTCCCCCTCCCCGTTCCGGGGAGGATTAACGCCCGCCATAGCGCCGCTCCCTCCCGGCAAAATCAGCCAACGCGTCTTGCAGATTCGCCTTGGTGAAATCAGGCCACAGCACGTCGGTGAACCACATCTCGGCATAGGCCGCCTGCCACAGCAGGAAGTTCGACAGCCGCACCTCGCCCGAGGTGCGGATCAGCAGGTCGAGCGGTGGCAGGCCGGCGGTGTCGAGTTCAGCCTCGATCGCCTCCGGGGTGATTACCCCTTTGAGCGCCGCCTTCGCTGCCGCGCGGGCGATTTCATCGCGCGAACCGTAATTCAGCGCTACCGCCAGCGTTGTGCCGGTGTTGCTGGCCGTGCGCGCCAGCGCCTGGTCGATGAGATCGACAACGTCGGTCGGCAACACCTTGTAATCGCCTATAATCCGCAGCCGGACATTATTGGCGGCAAACTCATCGAGGTCGCTGAGGATGAACCGCTTCATCAGGCCCATCAGGGTCGAAATTTCGTCTTCCGGGCGGCCCCAGTTTTCAGTGGAAAAGGCATAGAGTGTCAGCGCCTCAAGCCCGAGATCGCGCGCCGACCGGGCAATCCGCCGCACGGCCTCAACCCCGCGCTGGTGCCCGGCGGCCAACGGCAGGTACCGCTTGCGCGCCCAGCGGCCGTTGCCATCCATGATAATGGCGACGTGCTTTGCGGTACTCATGGCGCCTCGGCCCGCTCAACCTGAGCTTGTCGAAGGATCACTGGGTCATGATTTCCTTTTCCTTGTGCGCCGCCGCGTCGTCGGCCGCCTTGATCATCTCGTCGGTCAGCTTCTGAACCTCGGTTTCGGCGCGCTTGCGGTCGTCCTCCGAGATTTCCTTCTTGTGCTCGTCGGCCTTCAAGGTCTCCATCCCGTCACGCCGGACGTTGCGGATGGCGATGCGGGCCTTCTCGGCATACTGGCTGGCGAGCTTGGCCAATTCCTTGCGGCGGTCCTCGGTGAGATCGGGGATTGGCAAGCGGATGTTGTTACCATCGTTGATCGGATTGAGACCGAGACCGGCCGAGCGGATCGCCTTTTCCACTGGGCCGATGTTGTTCTTGTCCCACACCTGCACAGAGAGCAGCCGCGGCTCGGGCGCGGAGACCGTCGCCACCTGGTTGAGCGGCATCTGCGCGCCATAGACCGTGACTGTGACCGGGTCGAGCAGCCCAATGTTGGCGCGCCCGGTGCGCAGGCCGGATAGATCGTGCTTCAACGCCTCGACCGCGCCTTTCATCCGGCGCTCCAGGTCAGCCCGATCATACTTCATGCTGTGACTCCGTATCTGGCCATGGATCAATCCTTTTGTTGCACAATGGTTCGCGTCCCCTCGCCCGCGAGCACCTTGGCCAGATTGCCTTGCTCGCGGATCGAGAAAACGATGATCGGAATGGAATTGTCACGGCACAGCGCCACCGCCGAGGCATCCATTACCTTCAGGTTATTTGCTAGAACAGTATCATAATCGACTGTTTCGTAACGCTTCGCCGTAACATCGACCTTGGGATCGGCATCGTAGACCCCGTCAACGCTGGTGCCTTTCAGCAAGGCGTCGCACTTCATCTCCGCCGCCCGCAGCGCCGCCCCGGAATCGGTGGTGAAATAAGGGCTGCCGACTCCGGCCGCGAAGATCACGACCCGGCCCTTTTCAAGGTGGCGTTCCGCCCGGCGGCGGATCACCGGCTCGCATACCTCGTCCATCTGGATCGCCGACTGCACACGGGTTTCGACGCCAATTTGCTCGAGCGCGTTTTGCATCGCCAGCGCGTTCATAACTGTCGCCAGCATGCCCATATAGTCGGCCTGCGCGCGGTCCATGCCCTTGGCCGCACCGGCCACGCCGCGAAAGATATTGCCGCCGCCGAGGACAAGGCAAATCTGCAAGCCGGTTTCCTTGGCGGCCCTCACCTCGCCAGCGAGCTTGGCGACAAATTCGGGGTCGATGCCATACTGCTGGTTGCCCATCAGCACTTCGCCTGAGAGTTTCAGCAATATGCGTTTGAACTTGGGCAGAGACATGGTGCGGAGAACCTCGCGGCGGATTTTGAGGCCCTTATCTTGCCGCGCCGCTGCTGCCAAGCCGGGAGTAAAATCCTCCCTGTTGCGGCAGCGATGGGAGGTGGTAGACCCGCAGGGTCTGACGGAGAGGCAGTCGCTGAACCCCTCCACCACCGCTTCGCGGCGGTTCTCCTCCCCATCCACCGCGCGGGACAAGGAGGATTGAGCCAGCTCAAGCAGTCGGCTGGGGAATGCCAGCAGCCTCGGCCACTTCCGCAGCAAAGTCGCTGACCTTCTTCTCGATCCCCTCACCGAGCTGGAAGCGAACATAATCCTTCAGCACGATCGTCTTGCCTGCCACTTTGGCCGCCTGCTCGACCACCTGACCAACCGGAGTTTTGTTGTCCATGACGAAGATCTGGCTGAGCAGCGCGTTGTCCTTGGCGAATTTGGCGATGGCGCCATCGACCATCTTGGCCTGGACTTCGGCCGGCTTGCCACTCTCGGCTGCTTTTTCGGCGGCGATGGCGCGCTCGCGCTTGATCATCTCGGGATCGAGGCCATCGGTGTTGAGCGCCTGCGGAAAAGCGGCGGCGATGTGCATGGCGATCTGCTTGCCGAGCGGGGTCAGCACGTCGGCGGGTGCTTCGCTCTCGAGCGCGACCAGCACGCCGATTTTGCCGAGGCCAGGGGCGGCCGCGTTGTGCACATAAGGCACGACCACGCCGCTGCTGACCGCAACGGTCTTCATCCGGCGAACCTTCTGGTTCTCGCCGATGGTGGCAACGTTGTTGTTGAGCTTGTCGAGCACGGTGCCGCCGCCGGGATAAGCGGCAGCCTTCAGCGCTTCGACATCGTCACCGGCAACCCCGAGCGCAACTTCGGTGGTGCTGCGAACGAAGTCCTGGAACTGTTCGTTCTTGGCGACGAAATCGGTTTCGGAGTTCACTTCGACGGCTACGCCCCGAAACCCTGAACCGCTGCCGGAAACGGCAACGCCGACCAGACCTTCTGCCGCCGTACGGCTCGATTTCTTGGCGACCGCTGCCAGTCCCTTGGCGCGCAGCGAATCAACCGCGACTTCCATGTCGCCATTGGCCTCGTCGAGCGCCTTCTTGCAGTCCATCATGCCGGCGCCGGTGCGCTCGCGCAGGTTCTTCACGTCAGTGGCAGTATAAGCCATCGGACTTGTCCTTCTTGAAATAGTGTTGCGGCCAGGGCCATTGGCCCCGGCACGCTACAATCGTGTGACCAGAAGCTTAAGCTTCGGTCGCGGTTTCTTCGA
>JAYVWX010000109.1:0-15270 GCA_043785715.1 Novosphingobium sp.
TCGTCGAGCAGGGCGCGGGCGCGCTTGCTGCCGGTGTGGAGGTGGTGGCGTTCGAGCAGGATGCGCAGCCGCTCGGCATCGTGGCGCAGCATGTCGCCCATGCCGGCATCGTTGACCCCGTTGCTGCGCTGCTGCGGCCGGCCGGCACCGTCTTCCTCATCGCGGGCGGGCGAAATCGGCTCAAGATCGACCATCGCGGTGTTGCACAGCCGGTCGAATTCGCCGCGCTCGTCATAGACATAGGCGATGCCGCCCGACATGCCCGCGGCGAAATTGCGTCCCGTCCGGCCGAGCACCAGCACGACGCCGCCGGTCATATATTCGCAGCCATGATCGCCGGTGCCCTCGACCACCGCGATAGCGCCCGAATTGCGCACCGCGAAGCGCTCGCCGGCCACCCCGTTGAAAAACGCCTCGCCGGCGATTGCGCCGTAGAGCACGGTGTTGCCGACAATGATGTTCTGCACCGGATCGCGGTCGACATGGCCCGGCTGGCGCACGATCACCCGGCCGCCGGACAGGCCCTTGCCGACATAATCATTGGCATCGCCGGTGAGGTCGAGCGTCACGCCGTGGGCGAGCCAGGCGCCGAAGCTCTGGCCGGCAACCCCGGTGAGGCGGATATGGACGGTGTTGTCGGGCAGGCCGGTGTGGCCATAGCGGCGGGCGACCTCGCCCGACAGCATGCCGCCGACAGTGCGGTTGACGTTGCGCACCGGCCGTTCGATCCGCACCGGCTGGCGCCGGTCGAGCGCATCGGCGCAGGCGGCAATGAGATCCTGGTCCAGCGCCTTGCCGAGGCCGTGGTCCTGCGTTTCGCTCCAGCCCAGCGATGGACTGTCGCCTTGCGGCACCTGGTGGAGCAGGCGGGCAAGGTCGATGCCCTGCGCCTTCCAGTGGGTGATCGCCTGCCGGGAATCGAGCCGGTCGACCCGGCCGACCATCTCGCCAACCGTGCGGAAACCCATTTCGGCCATGATCGCCCGCAGTTCCCCTGCGACGAAGAAGAAATAGTTGATCACATGTTCCGGCTGGCCGGTGAAGCGCGCGCGCAGCACCGGATCCTGCGTGGCGACGCCGACCGGGCAGGTGTTGAGGTGGCATTTGCGCATCATGATGCAGCCCGCCGCGATCAGCGGGGCGGTGGCGAAGCCGAATTCGTCGGCGCCGAGCAGCGCCGCGATGGCAACGTCGCGCCCGGTGCGGATGCCGCCGTCGGCCTGCACCGCGATGCGGCTGCGCAGATTGTTGAGCAACAACGTCTGCTGGGTTTCGGCCAACCCGATCTCCCACGGACTGCCGGCGTGAGTCAGCGAAGTCAGCGGCGAGGCGCCGGTGCCGCCTTCATAGCCGGAAATGGTGACATGATCGGCGCGGGCTTTCGAAACCCCTGCCGCGACCGTGCCAACGCCGATTTCGGAGACCAGCTTGACCGAAATCCGCGCGTTCTGATTGACGTTTTTGAGATCGTGGATCAGCTGGGCGAGATCCTCGATCGAATAGATATCGTGGTGCGGCGGCGGGCTGATCAGGCCGACCCCGGGGGTCGAATGGCGCACCTTGCCGATGGTCTTGTCGACCTTGTGGCCGGGCAGTTGACCGCCTTCGCCGGGCTTTGCGCCCTGCGCCATCTTGATCTGGATATCATCTGCATTGACCAGATATTCGGTGGTCACGCCGAACCGGCCGGACGCCACCTGCTTGATCGCCGAGCGCATCGAATCGCCGTTGGCCAGCGGGATGAAACGGTCGGTCTCCTCGCCGCCCTCGCCGGTGTTCGACTTTCCGCCGATGCGGTTCATCGCCACCGCCAGCGTGGTATGCGCCTCGCGGCTGATCGAGCCGAAGCTCATCGCGCCAGTGGCGAAACGCTTGACGATCTCGCTGGCCGGTTCGACCTCGGCGATATCGAGCGGGCTATCCGCCGGTTTCAGCGCCATCAGCCCGCGAATCGTCAGCATCCGTTCGGACTGGTCATTCACCGAGGCTGCGAACTCCGCGTAATTCTTCGGATCGTTGCCGCGCACCGCATGTTGCAGGCTGGCGATGTTCGCGGCCGTCCAGGCATGGTCCTCGCCGCGCAGGCGGAGGCCATACATGCCGCCGACGTCGAGCATGGTTTTGTAGATCGGATTGTCGCCGTAAGCCGCGGCGTGGCGCCGAACGGCTTCTTCCGCCACCTGCAGCAGGCCGACCCCCTCGATCATCGTCGCGGTGCCAGTGAAATAATGCGCGATAAAGTCGGAGGCGAGCCCGACGGCATCGAAAATCTGCGCGCCGCAATAGGATTGGTAGGTCGAAATGCCCATCTTGGACATGACCTTGAGGACGCCCTTGCCGACCGCCTTGATGTAGTTCTTCTGCACCTCATCGGTCGACAGCGGCAGCGCCTTGCGGGTGCGGATGTCCTCCAACGTTTCAAAGGCGACATAAGGGTTGATCGCTTCGGCGCCGTAACCCGCGAGCACGCAGAAATGATGCACCTCGCGCGCCTCGCCGGTCTCGACGACCAGGCCGGTCTGCATGCGCAGGCCCTGGCGGACCAGGTGATGATGCACCGCCGCGGTTGCCAGCAGGGCCGGCATCGGCACGCGGCCCGGCCCCTGGGCGCGGTCGGACAGGATCAGGATGTTCTTGTCGGCCAGCACCGCCTCGGTGGCCAGCCAGCACATCTCCTTGATCGCCGCCTCAAGCCCGTCGGCGCCGGTGGCGGCCGCCCAGGTGATGTCGATGGTCTCGGTGCGAAAAGCGCCGTCGAGCGCGGTTTCGACCGAGCGGATTTTGGCGAGTTCATCGTTGGTGAGGATCGGCTGGTCGACTTCGAGCCGCTTGTGGCTGCCGGCATCGTGGCCGAGCAGATTGGGGCGCGGGCCGATCATCGACACCAGGCTCATCACCAGCTCCTCGCGGATCGGATCGATCGGCGGGTTGGTGACCTGGGCGAAGTTCTGCTTGAAATAATCGTAGAGCAGGCGCGAGCGGCTGGAGAGTACGGCGATCGGCGTGTCGGTGCCCATCGAGCCGATCGGATCGTCGGGCTCCTGCGCCATCGGTTCGAGGAACCGGGAGACGTCTTCCTGGGTGTAGCCGAACGCCTGCTGGCGATCGAGCAGCGAGGTGGTTTCGACCGTCATCTCCGCCGCCTCGGGCTCGACCACCTGGAGGTCCTTGAGCTTGTACTGCGCCGCTTCGAGCCACTCTTCGTAAGGCTCGGCGGCGGCGAGGCTGGCCTTCAGCTCCTCGTCCTCGATGATGCGGCCCTGCTCGAAATCGATCAGCAGCATGCGGCCCGGCTGGAGCCGCCACTTGCGGACGATATTGTCTTCCTTGATCGGCAGCACGCCGCTTTCCGACGCCATCACCACAAGATTGTCGTCGGTCACCAGGAAGCGCGCCGGCCGCAGCCCGTTGCGGTCGAGCGTCGCGCCGATCTGGCGGCCGTCGGTAAATGCCACCGCGGCGGGGCCGTCCCACGGCTCCATCAGCGCGGCGTGATATTCGTAGAAGGCGCGGCGCTTGACATCCATCAGCGGATTGCCGGCCCAAGCCTCGGGGATCAGCATCATCACCGCATGAGCCAGGCTGTAGCCGCCCGCCAGTAACAGTTCGAGCGCATTGTCGAGGCAGGCGGTGTCCGATTGGCCCTGCGGGATGATCGGCCACATCTTGTCGAGATCGGGGCCGAGCAGCTCGCTTTCCATGGTGCGGCGGCGCGCGTTCATCCAGTTGATGTTGCCGCGCACCGTGTTGATCTCGCCATTGTGGGCGATGAAACGATAGGGGTGCGCCAGCTTCCAGCTAGGGAAGGTGTTGGTCGAGAAGCGTTGGTGGACCAGCCCCAGCGCCGAGACGCAATCGGGGTTGCGCAGATCGTCATAGAAGCTGCCGACCTGGGTCGCCAGCAGCAGCCCCTTGTAGACCATTGTCCGGCTCGAAAAGCTGGGCATGTAGAGCTGGGTAATGCCGGGCAGGTCATGCTTGACTGCAAGCGCGGCGAGCGGGTTCTGGGTCTGCTTGCGGATCGCCAGCAGCTTGCGCTCGAAGGCGTCCTGGTCCTCGCAGTGTTCGCCGCGAGCGATGAAGCATTGGCGGATCACGGGCATCTGCGCGATCACCGCCCGGCCGAGCCCGTCGAGCGTCACGGGCACGTCGCGCCAGCCGATCAACTTCTGGCCTTCCTTGGCGATGAACTGCTCGAAGGCAGCGACGACAAAGGCGCGCGCGCTATCGTCCTGCGGCAAGAAGCACATGGCGACGGCATAGTCGCCCGGTTGCGGCAGGGTAAGGCCTTCGCTGCCCGCCCATTTGCGGAACAGCGCATCGGGCATCTGGATGAGAATCCCGGCGCCGTCACCAAGCAGGGGGTCGGCGCCGACCGCGCCGCGATGGTCGAGGTTTTTCAGAATCTCCAGCGCCTGGGTAACGATCGCGTGGCTTTTGGCGCCTTTGATATGGGCGACAAAGCCCACACCGCAGGAGTCATGCTCGTTGCGCGCATTGTAAAGGCCCTGGGTCTCCGGAAATCCCATCGATAATCCGTCCTGTCGTCGGTCCGCTAGGCCGCCGGTGCGGCTTCCCGGCCATCAAACGCGACTCACCCCGCCGCGAATGCGGCAAGAATTACGCGAACGGCCCCCATGAAGTCAGGGAGAGATTTTTGCAACTGCGAAGCGTGGTAGCTCGTCGGGGCGGCTTGAAACAGCGGCGGAAATCCGGCTTGGCTATTTTGGAACCTGAAACCTAGCCGTCCCGGCTCAGGCGTTGCAGCTTGGCCAGGCGGCCACCCGGTGCAGGTTCGCTGTCAGCCTCGGGTTCGGGCGCATCGCCACCGCTTTGCCCGACATTCTCGGCAGACGCACCGGACATCAGCCGCAATGTGGGATCGGCAGGGCGGCTGACGCGGAGCAAGGAACTGTAGACTTCTTCGCAAACATCGTCCTCGGCTTCGTATTCCTCGTCCTCACCGGTGTCCACCTCCCCCTCGGCATATTTCGCCATGGGGGTCAGCGTCGCCAAGGGCTGAGAAGCGAGCGATGGCGGTTGCAGGCGGGCATGCTCTGCTTCCTCGCCAAAATCACCGAAGCCGTCAAAATCGTCGAAACCGATCTCCCGCTCCTGAGGGATCGCTTCAGGGTTGGACCAAACCGCTCCGTCGATGGCGGTTCTGGCTGGCGGTGCGCTGGTGCCGGGCACGATTTTCGGCGCATAAGTCACGGTGACCGATGGCGCTGCCGGCCCGCTGCGTTCCCGCTGCTGGATCGACAAGGCCAGCCGTTCCAGCATTTCGACCGGGGAAAGATCGCCGAGATTGCCGGTGGCGATGCGCTGTGCGCCGCTGCCTTCCGGGAGGTTCGCCGTCTGGCGGATTGGATTAGAGGCGAGCGGCCGCACTTCCGGGGGTGCGGCCGTGTCTGCTTTGGTCTCGGCAACGCCGGGCTCAGGCAGGTCATACTGCCGGGCGGTGACTGTCGGCACATCCGGGAGGGCAACTTGCGGCACGGGCCAGGCTTCGGGCGCGAGATCGACGGCTGCGGGCGGCTCCGCGTGTCCGGCAAGCTCGAAAGCGGCAACAGCGCGAGGTTCACCCGTATCGCCTTTGCGGGGGGCAACGAGGCGGGCGATACCCGCACCGATAACCGCGCCGATTGCGGCACACAGCACTGCCAGCACAATCCGTCCGGTTATGCCGAGCGGCGGCGCGGCAAAGGGAATCAGGGTGTCGAGCCGGCTGGCGAGGATCTGGGCGTCGATCAGGGAAGGTTTGACCGCCAGACTACCCAGCCCCAGCAGCGCGGCGAACCACGCCGTGACCAATGCCGGAAAGTGCGGATGTGTGCTGGCCGGCTGACTGCGGCGGGCCTGCTTGCGGTTCTGCTGTGCCAAGATTCGCTACCCCTTTGCGATCTCTCCGCGAGCCGCTTATCCTGATTGTGCGGCCCGCGGTTTGCGGATGGTCCGCGAATCTAGCAACAGTTGGTAAACGTCCTGATAACGCCGCACATTGTTTGCCCAGTCATGCCGGGCTTCGACATAAATGCGCGCCGTTGCGCGCCGGTGTTCCCATACGGCATGCGTATCCAGCAGGCCTGACAGGGCCTTGGCGCAGGCCAATGGATCGTCCGGTGCGAACAGCGTGCCCGTCACACCATCGGCAATCAGTTCGCGATGACCGCCGACATCGGATGCGGCCACGAGTTTGTCCTGCGCCATGGCTTCCAGCGGCTTGAGCGGGGTGACAAGATCGGTCAGCCGGCTGCGTTTGCGCGGGTAGGCCAGAATGTCGCACAGCGCGTAATAGCGCTCGACCTCATCATGCGGCACGCGGCCAACAAAGCGGATCGCCTTTGCCGCGCTCGATTCCCTGGCCTGTTGACGCAGCGCCGCTTCGCAGGGGCCACCGCCGACCAGCAGCAGCCGGGCCTGGCCATGGCTGCGGAGCAGCGCCGGCATCGCGGCGATGAGGTCGTCAAGGCCTTCGTAATCGTAGAAGCTGCCGATGAAGCCGATCACCGGTCCGTCGCCGAGGCCGAGCCGGGCGGCCAGCTCAGGCTCGCGCGGCCGCGGCGTGCCGAACAGGCTGAGATCGACGCCGTTTGGCACGATGACTATCCGCTCGGCAGCGGTGCCGCGTTCGATCAGGTCGCTACGCAGGCCCTCGCAGATCGTCACAATCGCGTGGGCGCCGGAGACGACATGGTTTTCCAGCGTGCGGGTCAGCAGATATTTGACCGAGCCAGCCCGGGCGGTGCCGTTGCCGACGGCCGCGTCTTCCCAGAAGGCGCGAATCTCATAGACCAGCGGAATGCCGCGCCGCCGCGCCACGCGCAGCCCCGCCGCGCCGCACAGGGCGGGTGAGTGGGCATGCAGAACGTCGGGGCGCCATTCCTCGCAAAGCGCGTCGATGGCGCTGGCCAGCTGACCGATCTCGCGCCATTCGCGCAGGCCCGGCATCCCGGCGGAGTCTCCCGAAGTGCGGTGGAAGATCAGGCCGTCCACCTGCTCGGGATCCCCGGTTGTTCCGGAAACCCCGCCCGCGGCCGGGTGGCGCAGGCCGGTTATGCCGCGCACCTCCAGCCCGGCGGCCAGTTGCGCGGTGATGATCGCGCGCGTGCGAAAACTGTAGCCGCTGTGCAGCGGCAGCGAGTGATCGAGGATATGCAGCACCCGGGTCATGGCCGTCTTCTAGGTGGCCAAGGCTTAACACCGCGTCAACCACGCGCTGCTAGAACGCGGATTGCATCCAGCCAGGCCGGGAAATGATCGACCAATTCGCGCTCGCATTATCGCATCTGCTGCTGGCGGTCGCCGGCTGGCGGCTGCTGTTGCGCGCCGATCTCGATGCCGAGCAGGATGACGGGCCCGGCGCTGCGCCGCCAGATGGGCCGCGCCGTGGGGCTTGATCTCGCGTTCGGCGGATTTATCCTGCTGCTGATGGCGTTCGGCCTGCGCCGGCCCTTCGTCTGGGTGCTCGCTTTCCTGTATATCGACATATTGTCCCCGCAGAAGATATCCTGGGGACTGCTGTCCGCGATCCCGCTGTCGCTGCTTGTCTTCGTTATTGCTTTTGGCGGCTGGCTCATATCCGATGACAAGCGCGACAGCCGGTTCACCCTGCGCCAGCTCCTCCTGCTGCTCCTGCTCGTCTATTGCGGGCTGACGACGATCAGCGCGGATTTTCCCGAGGCGGCGGCGGAGAAATGGTCGTGGGTGTGGAAGGCGCTGGTGTTCGCCCTGTTCCTGCCGCTGGCCTTGCGCACCCGCCTTCGGATCGAAGCCGCGGCGCTGTTCATGATCCTCACGGCCGGAGCGATCATCGTCTCGGGCGCGCTCAAGACCGCGGTATCGGGCGGCGGCTACGGCGAACTGCGGCTGTTCGTCGATAACAACACCGGCCTCTATGAAGGATCGATCCTCTCCTGTGTCGCCATCGCAATCATTCCCCTGATCCTCTGGCTGATGCGCCACGGCACGATCTTCCGGCCGGGCTGGCGAGTAACGCTGTTCGGCGGCGCGCTGATCTTCGCCTGCCTGTTGATCCCGGTCGGCACCCAGGCGCGCACCGGGCTGATCTGTCTCGGATTGCTGTGCGTGCTGTCGCTGCGCACGGTCAAGCACCGGTTCCGCTATCTGGCAATGATGGCAGCGGCCGGGCTGCTGAGCGTCCCCTTCCTGCCGCACAGCTTCACCGCCCGAATGAACACAATCGGCAATCATGCCGCCGACGAATCCGCCTCGACCCGGGTGGCGGTGTGGCAGTGGACCTGGAACTATGTCCAGGAGCACCCGCTGGGCGGCGGTTTCGATGCCTATCGCGGCAACGTCATCCGCTATAATTCGCGGGATGCGCAAACCTTCGGCAATACCACGACAATCTTGTCGCAAGCGGTCGAGGACAAAGGCCGCGCCTATCACTCCAGCTATTTCGAAATGCTGGGCGAGCAGGGCTGGCCGGGGATGATCCTGTGGGTCTGGCTGCAGGGGCTCGGCCTGTGGCAGATGGGGGCTCTGCGCCGGCGCTGGACGGGCCGGAGCGGGCTGGGCGAGCAATGGCAGGCGCCCCTCGCAAATGCCCTGCAACTGGCGCAGCTGGTCTATCTCACCGGCTCGCTGTTCGTCGGCATTGCCTATCAGCCGTTCATTCTCATGTTGATCGGCCTGCAATGCGGTCTGTGGAGTTACCTCGGGCGGATCGACGCCCCGGGCCCGGCCGCGATGCCCTTGCCCCGGCGATTGCAGCCAGTGGCCCTGCCGGCGCTGCCCAGCGGCTGACTTGACCTTTGCCGGATGCGGCGGCAGGGGAGGATTGCGCTGCACCGATGCATTGTTCATGTTCGAGCGCAATTCCCACGCGGAGGATGCCATGCAGCTTGCGGACCTACAGGCCAGGATCGGGGAAACCGTCGGTACGTCGGATTGGTTCACGATGGACCAGGGCCGGATCGACAAGTTCGCCGATTCCACCGAAGACCACCAGTTCATCCATGTCGATCCCGAAGCGGCAAAAGCAACGCCGTTCGGGGGGACGATCGCGCATGGCTTCCTTACATTGTCGATGCTCGCGGTGATGATGAACCGTGCGGTTGAAAGGCCGGTTGTGAAATTGTCGGTCAACTACGGGTTCGACAAGGTCAGGTTCTTGAGCCCGGTCAAATCGGGCAAGCGTATCCGCGGCCATTTCAAGCTGGTCGAACTCGCCGAAAAGCGCCCCGGCCAGTGGCAGCAGACGGTTGAAGCGACAATTGAAATCGAAGGCGAGGACAAGCCGGCGTTGATCGCGGAATGGATCGTTCAGCACTTCGTTTGAATTTCGCCCTGAGTGATCTCTCATTGACTGGAAAGGATTTGCCATGCGCGATGCCGTAATCGTTGCCGCCGCCCGTACCCCCATCGGCCGGGCCTTTCGCGGCGCCTTCAACGCCACTCCCGCGCCAAGCCTGGGCGCGCTTTCCATCGCCGCGGCGCTGGAGCGTGCGGGGATCGAGGGCGGCGAGGTCGACGATGTCGTCTGGGGATCGGCCTTGCAGCAGGGCGGACAGGCGCTCAATATCGCCCGGCTCGCTGCCCTGCGCGCCGGTCTGCCGGTGACGGTGGCGGCGATGAGCGTGGACCGCCAGTGCGGCTCCGGCCTGATGGCCATCGCCGCCGCCTCGCGCCAGGTGGCAATGGACCGCATGGATGTGTGCATCGCCGGCGGGCAGGAATCGATCAGCACGGTGCAGACCAAGGATCTCCGTGTCGAATACGATCCCGGCCTCGTCGCCGTCCACAACGCCACCTATATGCCGATGTTGCAGACCGCCGAAGTGGTGGCGAAGCGCTATACCATCGGCCGCGATGTCTGCGACGAATACGCCTTCCAGTCGCAGCAGCGCACCGCCGCGGCCCAGGCTGCGGGCCGGTTCGATGCCGAGATCGTCGCCACTACCACGTCGATGAGCGTGACCGACAAGGCTACCGGGGAAACCAGCCAGAAGCAGGTCACGCTGGCGAAAGACGAAGGCAACCGGCCCGAAACCACGCTCGACGGCCTGAAGGCGCTGCAGCCGATCATGCCGGAAGGCAATGTCACCGCCGGCAACGCCAGCCAGCTTTCGGACGGGTCGGCAGCCGTGGTGATAATGGAAGCGGCGGTTGCGGCGCGCAAGGGCCTCGCCCCGCTCGGCCGCTTCGTCGGCATGGCCGTGGCCGGCACCGAGCCCGACGAAATGGGCATCGGGCCGGTGTTCGCCGTGCCCAAATTGCTCGAACGGTTCGGCCTGAAAATGAGCGACATCGGCTTGTGGGAATTGAACGAGGCCTTCGCCGTCCAGGTGATCTATTGCCGCGACCGGCTTGGCATTCCCGATGAGCTGATGAACGTCGATGGCGGCGCGATCGCCATTGGCCACCCTTACGGCATGACCGGCGCTCGCTCGGCGATGCATGCGCTGATCGAGGGCAAGCGGCGCGGCGCGCGGCATGTCGTGGTCACCATGTGCGTCGGCGGCGGCATGGGCGCGGCCGGGCTGTTCGAGGTGCTGTAACCTTGCGGCCTTGCGCCTGACCGGCTGAACACCCATTCTTGGCGCATGGGCGAGCAACTCGGCATCGTCGAAATTATCGGGCTGGCCGGCAGCATGAGCCTGCTGTCAGGCTGGCGGCTGTACCTCTGCATTCTTGCGACCGGTCTGGCGATGCATTTGGGCGCAATACCGTTGCCGGACCATCTCGAGAGCTTGCGCATCCTCGCCAACCCGTGGGTGATGGGCGCGGCCGGCTTTGCCGCGCTGATCGAATTCCTCGCCGACAAGATCGCTTGGTTCGACAGCCTGTGGGACACGGTCCACACCGTCATCCGCCCGCTGGGCGGCGCCATGCTGGCGCTGGCGATCGTCGATCCGTCCGACCCGGCGACCCAGGCCGCCGCCTTCATCCTTGGCGGCGGCGGCGCACTGCTGGCGCATGGCGGCAAGGCGGGCGCGCGGGCGGTGGTCAACGCCAGTCCCGAGCCGTTCAGCAATATCGCCGTCTCGGCCACCGAGGATGTCGCGACTGGCGGGCTTCTCATTCTCGCTTTCACCTATCCGCTGGCCGCCGCCGGCATCGCGCTGATCTTGATTGCGGTCGCCATCGCGCTGCTGCTGCTGGCCAGCCGGGTGCTCGGGCGGATCTTTGGCCGCCGCAAAAGGCAAACCACCAAGTGATGCAGAAATGCCGCGATTGGGCGCAATCCTGCGATTTACGCGAAATTAACCTTTTCCGCTCATTGGTCATATGGTTAATGCACGGCAATATCCCTTACAAAGGGGTTAGCGCCACGAAACCGGGGCAATGGGGGATTACCTATGCGAGTGCTGTTGATCGAAGATGAGCCGACTACGGCCAGAGCAATCGAGCTTATGCTGACGACCGAGGGCTTCAACGTCTATTCGACCGATCTTGGCGAAGAGGGCCTGGATCTCGGCAAGCTGTATGATTACGATATCATCCTGCTCGACCTCAACCTGCCCGACATGCACGGCTACGATGTGCTGAAAAAGCTCCGGGTCGCCAAGGTGCAGACCCCGGTGCTGGTGCTTTCCGGCATTTCCGAGATGGATTCCAAGGTCCGCAGCTTCGGCTTCGGCGCCGACGATTACGTCACCAAGCCCTTTCAC
Source organism: Novosphingobium sp. (assembly GCA_043785715.1). Taxonomy (GTDB): domain Bacteria; phylum Pseudomonadota; class Alphaproteobacteria; order Sphingomonadales; family Sphingomonadaceae; genus Novosphingobium. Next base: position 11,637 of record JAYVWX010000109.1, read on the forward strand.
CGCGAGGAACTGGTCGCCCGCATCCATGCCGTGGTGCGCCGCTCCAAGGGCCATTCGCAGTCGGTCATCCGCACCGGCAAGCTGACGGTCAATCTCGATGCCAAGACGGTCGAGGTCGACAGCGCCCGCGTCCATCTGACCGGCAAGGAATACGCCATGCTGGAGCTGCTCTCACTCCGCAAGGGCACGACGCTGACCAAGGAAATGTTCCTCAACCACCTTTACGGCGGCATGGACGAGCCCGAACTCAAGATCATCGACGTGTTCATCTGCAAGCTGCGCAAAAAGCTGTCCCATGCCTGCGACGGCGCCAATTACATCGAAACTGTCTGGGGCCGCGGCTATGTGCTGCGCGATCCGGAGGAAGTCGCCGAAGCCGCCTGATCGAGCTGCTTTACCCATTCCACCGCCCGATGACGGCCCGCTCCTCCTGGGGCGGGCCGTTTTGGCATGGACAGGCCCGGGCGGACTGCCTAGCGGGCCGGCGATGACCGCGCACAAACCCGGCGACCCGACTACGCTCAACCGGCTCTATGGCCGATCGAAGGGCAAGCCGCTGCGGGCCGGGCAGCAGGGGCTGATCGACACATTATTGCCGCGGATTGCTGTGCCCGCCGAGGGGCCGGTGACCGCCGAGCGTCTGTTCGGGCGCGACTGCCCCCTGCATTTCGAGATCGGCTTCGGGGGCGGCGAACATATCGCCGGGCGGGCCGACATGCTGCCCGATCACGGCTTTATCGGCGCCGAGCCCTTCCTCAACGGTGTCGCCCAGGCCTTGACCCATATCGCCGGCGGCGTCGCAGGCAGATTTGGGGGCGCACATCCGCCGCTCGGCAATATCCGCATCCATCACGGCGATGCGCTCGAGGTGCTCGCCCGGGTGCCGGACGGAGCTTTGTCATTCCTTTACCTGCTGCACCCTGATCCCTGGCCCAAGGCGCGACATGCCAAGCGGCGGATGATCAACGACGGCCCGCTGAAGCTGATCGCGGCGAAGCTCAAACCCGGGGGGGAATTCCGCTTCGGCACCGATCATCCGGTCTATCTGCGCCACGCCTTGATGGTGATGCGCCGCCACCGCGCCAGCTTCGACTGGCTGTGCGCCACGCCTGCCGATTTCCTTGAGCGCCCCGCGGGCTGGCCGGAGACCCGGTATGAGGCGAAAGCGCGTAGTCTTGGCGGCGAAGTCTGGTACTTTCGATACCGCAGACGCTAAAATGCCAGGTGTTGGCCAAAAACCGTCGGGCTCCTGCGATTCTGCATACGCCGGAATTTTCCCAAAAACGCCCCATTTTCCGCTTACGTTTTTGGCTCAATCGCTCGCTTGAGCGCACGGATCCGGTCCATCAAAAATTGTTGTGACAGCTGGGCTTCTGGCACGCGATCAAAACCGTGATAGGCGCCGGGATAGAGGTGCATCTCAACTCCTACATTGTCCTGCATTAGCTGCGCTGCAAAGGCCAGATTCTCCTGCGCGAACAAATCGAGACTGCCGACGGAGATGAAGGTGTCGGGAAGTCCGGCAAAAGATGGCGCGCGCGCGGGGGCGGCATAAACTTCTGGTGCTGTCGCACCGATCGTGGGCAGCAGCGCGCGCCAGCCAAATCGATTGGACCCGCGCGACCAGCTCAAATCTTGCGATCGCAGACGCGATTCCTCGTTCGACCCCGTGCGATCATCGAGCATCGGCGCTACCAGGGACAAAAATTTGATGGCGCATTCGTTTCGGTCCCGCACCAGCAAGGCTAGCCCAACCGCCATGCCCGCGCCTGCACTTTCGCCGACAACGCCAATAAAAGCAGGATCAATGCCAAGTTGCCCGGCGCTGGCGTGCAGCCAGCGCAGGGCCGCCAGACAGTCATGCAGACCTGCCGGATACGGATGTTCGGGGGCCAAACGATAATCGACCGACACAACGACACAGCCGATGTCATGGGCATAGCGGCGATGCTGGGCATCGCTCATCTCCGGCAGCCCCATGACATGCCCGCCAGCGTGAATGTGCAGCAGGGCAGGGCGATGTGCTCCGGCCGGCGGCTCGTATATCAGCAAGCGCACATCGGGATCGCCATCACATCCCGATATTCGCTGTTCATAACATTTGATATCGGGATAGTCTGTCGATGTTCGCGCCGCGCCCATTCTTTCCAGCAGGCCGGCGCGAATTTGCGGCAACATCGCATTGTTCAGGTCATAGCGCGGATAGCGTTCCAGAAAGGGCAAGAGTTCCGGATCTACCAATCGTCTTGCATCGCTCCCGGGATATCGCTCGTCGCTCAAGGCAAAAACTGCTCGGTCGGGGTGAAGCGAATATCGCCTTTGGCAAGACCGTCCAGAAGCACCTGCAGACCGCCGCTGCGCACCATCCATTCAAGCCGGTGATCGCGGTAGTGGCGCTTGAACGAGCCATCCCCCACGGCCTCGTGCAGGGTTTCCAGCACCGCCACCACCGCAAGCGCTTCCTCGGTGGTCTTTGCAACCGATGGCCGTTGCTGCGCCCGCGCCATCCATCTGGCCAAGGCGCTGTCGGCCGCAGGCGGAATGCCATGCACTGTGAATGCGGACACTATAGGTATTGCCGACAGATCCGCCCGGCCGAAGGTATTGCCGACCAGCCAGTCCCTGTCGCCCAGCGCGGCGGTGAGCCAGGCGTAAGCGTGGCCGACCTGGATGACCGCCTGCTGGTACAGCTGGTCGTTAAGCCCACCCGCCCCGCGACCGAAGAATCGCACCTCGTTCAGGCCCCAGGTGATGGCTTCAAAATGGGTATCGCAAATATCTTCGATAGTGCGCGCCTTGGCCCGGTCGGCAGGATTGGCGGGCAGCAGTGCCGGTGCTGGATATTTTTCTTCGAGATACTCCAGGATGATGGTTGAATCGAAAATGCAGGCGCCATCATCATCGACCAGTGTCGGCACTTCCCGGCGGGGGCCAAAAGAGCTTATCAGATCGCTATCGTTGCCGGAGCCGAGATCGGGCGGGGTCACGGCTTCAAAGGGGATTGCTTTCTCGCGAAGCGCAATTTTGACCTTCTGGGCATAAGGGGAAAAAGGATGTTCATAGAGTATCAAAATATCATCTCCCGCTGCGCGCAACACAGGCATAGCCGACAATCGCTTGAGATGATCGGATAAACCAGACAAGCCCAATGTGGATTTTCAAGATTTTGACATTCGCAAACCGAGATTGCGGCTAACGGGATGCGAATGTCAAAATCAATCCACTAGTGAGCTAATCTGTGGCGGAAGCCAGTATCCGACGGAAGCCGGAGGGGTTCCTCCGCAAGAGAGACTATAAACAGGCTCCTAGGCAAACCGCTCAAAATCAACGGAATTTGACGGTCAGTTCCGCCCTTACCATACGCGGCGGGTTGTAGAAATCATAGTTATAGCCACCAAGGCCCTGGAGCAGGAAGCGCGATGTAAGATAGCGCTTGTTGAGCAGATTGCGCACCGACACGCTCAGATTGTAGCGGTCGTCCACATCCGCCAAATCAATCCGCGCGTTTACATTGGTGAACTTCGGAACCCGCGAGGCGGGGTCATTGCCCGGATTGTTGAAGAAAGCGTCCCGCGCGTTGCCATCCACCTGAATGCCAAGGGTATGGCGACCGGCAACCGTGAATTCGTACCGC
>JAYVWX010000110.1:0-3984 GCA_043785715.1 Novosphingobium sp.
TAGGGCGCCGGATCAATCCGGTAGAGCGGCTGTCCGGCGCGGACCGGCTCGCCTTCCTGGAACAGCCGGGCGCGAATCAGACCGCCCACCTGCGGGCGCACGTCGGACGATTCGTACGGCGAAGTCCGACCGGCCAGGTCGGTGCTGAGGGTGACCGGCTGGACCGTGACCGTGACAAAGCCGACCTGCGGCGGGCCCGGGGCCTGCTGCGGCGCCGGGCCACCACAGCTCGCCAGAACCAGAGCGGCTGCAATCGCGGTGGCCATCTTCCGCATGGGGCAATCCTCTGCTAAACGTGAGCGAGCGATCACTCACTTTTTGACGGGCGATGCCTAGCGAGATTAAGGCAGCAACGCAAGAACGAGAGAAGATGCCCTTGGATACCGAAACCGATCTGGTCGAGTGCCGCACGACACGGGCCGCCGAGCGCCGTCGCCGGATCGCCGAAGCGGCGCGCAAACTGTTCGTGGAAAAGGGTTTTCACGGCACCGGCGTAGCACAGATCGCGGCTGATTCGGGGGTCGGCGTTGGCCAGCTGTATCGCGACTTCGCCAGCAAGGAGGAAATCGTCGCCGAAATCGTCCAGACCCATGTCGGGATATTCCTGGACGAGGAAGGGCTGCGCGACGCCGTGCTGCGACAGGATGGCAACGCCGCGCGGCAATGGCTGAGCCGCTTCCTTGAAGAAGGCGGCCAGCACGACGAACACGCCACCGACGATTGCGCGATATTCGCGGAAATCCACGCCGAGGCATCGCGTAATGACCGGATCGCCACCATTGTCCGCGATACCGATGCCCGCGTGCGCCACAACATCGCCACGGCGCTGGCGGTGCTGGCGCCCGGCGCGGCCAGCGCCGGGCGGCGCACAATGCTGGCCCGCATCATCCTGTCACTGGCCCATGGCCTGTGGCATCGGCTGATCACCGATCCCGGCGCGCCCCAAGCCGAACTGGCGCACTTCGCGTCCGAGTTGCTGCAACCCGAGATCGATGCACTGATCGCGGCCAGCCGGCCGGCCTGACCGCGATCTTGCGTGTCAGGCGGCGGCGTGAGCCGCCAGCCGTGCGCCCAGTTCGCCAAAGGCGGCGCTGTCGAAGTATTCCTCGATCCGCGAGATCTGGTTCCCGCGCACCCAGATAAACAGGCAGGCGTGGAGCGCGGGCATCGGCGTGCCATCGGCAAAGCGGCCAACCAGGCTGTGCTGCTGCACAACCCCTCCCTCGATCAGGTAACGGCGGATGTTGATGTATTCGAGCTCGGACGTGACGGCGAAAACGTCTGCCAGCAAGCCGATGTTCTGGTCTTTGTCCTGTTCGGTATTGGAGAAGGCGTGCCACACCGCGATGTCATCGGCGTAGAGCGTCTTTAGCAGTGGTACGTCGCGATCGTGGATGGCCTTGCCGAGGGCTTCGACAACGGCGATGGCGGATTCAGACATTCCATTCTCCCAATTCATTCGGTTGGATCGTGCTGGCGGGCTGCTTTCAGAACAGCCGCGCCCCTGCTCCCTGCGCCGCCTTGCCCTGCGCCGCCTGCCGCGCATACCAGCGCACCGCCATCGAGACGTCGCGCACCTGCGCGTCGGTCAGTTCATCGATTTGGGGCATGCCGAGGTGCGACAAGGCGCCTTCGCGGACGATCTTGCGCAGCGTTTCGTAGTCTTGCGCCATCGCCGATTCGCGCAGGTCCGGCCAGTTGGCGTTGCCGCCGCCAGGAGTGTGGCAGATCGAGCAATTGCGCAGCCAGACTTCGCGCCCGCGCGCGGCCGACGCCTCGTCGATCTTGAACGCGGGATCATCAATCGGATGAACCGCGAACGTCGGCGGCGGGGTGGGCGGCACTTGCGCGGTGCCACCCAGCCTGAAGGTCAGCACGCGTGGCAGGTGCTTGCCAAAGCGCCAGCCCGGATCGTCCGGCGCGGCCGCGCCATAGCCAACCAGCAGGGTGATGTATTGCTCACCCCCGACCAGATAGGTGATCGGCGGGGCAAGGATGCCGTTCTTGGCATCGAATTTCCACAATTCCTGGCCGGTTTTCCCGTCATAGCCGTGGAGCCAGCCGTCAGCCGTGCCCTGGAACACGAGGCCCGAGGCGGTGGCCAGCGTGCCGCCGTTCCACCCGGTGGCATGCTTGACCGTCCAGCGCGCCTTTTGCGCCACCGGATCCCACGCGACGAGCCCGCCGGTGCCATCGTCTGGATCGACTTTGGCGAGGCTGAAGCGCGAACCCAGCGCGAATTCGTAATGGCGCGAGCCAACCGTGAAGCCTTCTGCCTCTTTGGCTTTCTGGGCAGTGGTCCAATAGGTGCCGGGCTGTTGCAGCGTCGGGATATAGACCAAGCCCAGCGCAGGATTGAACGACGCCGCCTGCCAGTTGTGGACGCCGAGCTGCGACGGATACAGCGTGACCGGTTTGTCATTGCCATAGCGCGCGTTCGCGGCTTCGACCGGGCGGCCGGTCTTGAGATCGATCCGGTCGGCCCAGGTTGCCTTGCCGAACTTTTCCGCCGACAGCAGTTTACCGTCGCGGCGATCAATCACGTAAAAGAAGCCGTTGACCGCCGCCTGCATCAGCACCGGCCGCCGCTCGCCCTTGATGTCGAGGTCGGCGAGAATGATGTCATTCGTGGCCTTCCAGTCCCACGCTTCATTGGGATTGAGCTGGTAGTGCCAGATGTACTTGCCGGTGGTGGCATCGAGCGCGACGATCGAGGCGAGGAACAGGTTGTCGCCGCCCTGCGGGCTGCGCTGCGCCGGATCGTAGTTGGAGCCATTGCCGACGCCGATATAGACGCGGCCCAGATCCTTGTCATAGGTCATCGCGTTCCACACGGTGCCGCCGCCGCCCCAGCGCCACCATTCGCCGGACCACGTTTTCGCCGCCATTTTCTGGGTATCGTCCTCGAACCCGTTCGCCGGGTTGCCGGGCACCGTGAAGAACCGCCAGAGGAACTTGCCGGTCTTTGCGTCATACGTCGAGACATAGCCGCGCGTGCCGAAATCGGCACCGGAATTGCCGACGATGACTTTGCCGTCGAACACGCGGGGGGCGCCGGTGATGACTTTGCGCGTATCGGGTTCGTCGATTGTATCGACAATCCAGTTGGGCTTGCCGGTGGCGGCGTTGACCGAGATCAGCCGGCCGTCGAGCGCGGCGAGCAGGATCGCCCCGTCGAAATAACCGATGCCGCGGCTGCCCTGGTGCGAGGTGCGCAGCGTGCGGGGATGCTGCTTGCCCACTTCGGGATCGTATTCCCACAACGTCTTGCCGGTCTTCGCGTCCACCGCGTAGAGTTTTGACAGCGAGGTCGAGAAATAGAGCTTGCCGTCGATTGCCAGCGGGGTGCCCTGCATGGAACGGGCCTGCGCGGGCAGTTCCATGCTCCACGCGAGGCCGAGTTTGCCGATCGTTTCCGCGTTGATCTGCGCCAGCGGGCTGAAGCGCTGTTCGGAGTTTTGCAGGCCATAGAGCGACCAGTTGGCGCCATCTTCGCCGCCCTCCGCCAAGCCCGTGCATGACCCAAGCAGGGCAACGCCGCCTGCAATCGCGAGGAAAGTCCGCCAGCCGTGCCGTTTCATAGCCAACCGCCCCATCTGCCCACCGGATCTACCGGGGCGTGTCAGCCGGCCCGCTGTGGGCACAGCCAGTCTCTGTCGGGGGCAAGCTATATCGCCTGGCGCCGCCGGGTCAAATAACCTGTCGGTATGGCGCGCCAGACGGTCGGGGCATCGCGTGCAATCCGGGACTGGCCAAATTGTCAAAGCAGTGCAAAGCCGCTAGGGACAAAAACAGCACACGTGAAATAATCCCGGGACGCCGAAACCTGCGCCCGGTCACGCAGCATGGAGAGCACGCCCGTGACCGCATCGACGGATACCCTTGAAAGCCTGAGCCGGCGCGTCGCGCTGATCGAAGACGACATGGCGCTCAATCGCCTGATCCACAGCTATCTCTCGCTGGCCGACAGCCGGCAGTGGGTGG
>JAYVWX010000111.1:0-3405 GCA_043785715.1 Novosphingobium sp.
CAGGTGCGGGCCGAGGCCGCTCGGCTCGGCAATAGCCTGCGCAATGCGCCCAAGGCGCGCGGCCGCTGGGGCGAACAGCAGCTGCGCAATGTGCTCGAACAATGCGGGCTCGCCGAACACACCGATTTCGTCACTGAACAGTCGATCGAGACCGATGAAGGCCGGCTGCGGCCCGACGCGATCGTCCGGGTGCCGGGCAACAAGCTGCTGGTGATCGACGCCAAGGTGTCGCTCAACGCCTATCAGGACGCCTACGACGCGGACACGGAGGAAGGCCGCAAGGTGCACCTCAAAAAGCACGTCGATTCGATGCGCAATCACATCATCACGCTGGGGGCCAAAAGTTATCAGAGCCAGTTCGAGGACGCGCCCGACTATGTGCTGATGTTCGTTCCGGGCGAACATTTCGTCTCAGCCGCGCTGGAGGAAGAACCGGACCTGTGGCAATTCGCCTTCGATCGCCGCGTACTGTTGGCGACCCCGACCAATCTCGTCGCCATCGCCCGCACCATCGCCCAGGTCTGGCGGCAGGACGGCCTCGCCAAGGAGGCGCGCGAGATCGGCCGGATGGGCGGCGAGCTTTACGACCGGCTGGCGGTCGCCGCCGAGCATATGAAGCGGGTCGGCTCCGGGCTCAGCAGCGCGGTCGATAATTACAACAAATTCGTCGGCAGCTTCGAGCGCAACGTGCTGTCGGCGGGCCGGCGGCTCAAGGACAAGCATATCGAGATCGGCAAGCGCGAGATCGACCAGGTGCCGCTGGTAGAAAGCGCCCCGCGCTATGGCAATGGGGCTGGCTTGCTTGAGGGTGAAGCGCCTTTACGGCTCGTCAATGCCGACGGTGCTGAGGAGGCGGCAGCGGCGGTGTGATCTCCACCAGATCCTAGCCCCGCCCCAGCCTCGCCCGCACCTCATAGGCCAGCACCGCAGCCGCCACCGCCGCGTTGAGGCTGTCGGCCCGGCCCAGCATCGGGATGGTGACTCGCAGGTCGCAGGCGTCCTCATAGTCCTGCGGCAGCCCGCGCGATTCATTGCCCACCATGATGAAGCAGGGCGCGGCATAGGGGGCATCGCGGTAGGGCCGCGCATCGCGCAGGGATGCGCCGACAAGCTGGCCCCCATGCTCCTTGCCGCCCTGCCGTAACCATCCGATAAACTCCCCCCAGATCGCCTGCGCCAGCCGCTGGGTGAAGATCGCGCCCATGCTGGCGCGCACCGCTTCGACCGAAAACGGGTCGGCGCAATCGTCGAGCAGGATCAAGCCGCCGGCGCCGACCGCATCGCCGGTGCGCAGCAGAGTGCCGAGATTGCCGGGATCGCGCATCGCCTGCGCCACCAGCCAGATCGGCGCGGCGCGGCGATCGATCATGGCCAGGCTGGTGTCGAATTCGGCAAACACGCCGCAGACCGATTGCGGATTGTCCTTGCCGGTGACCTTGGCAAGGATCGCCTCATCCATTTCCAGGATTTCGCCGCCCGCCGCCGCGACATCCGCCTCTAGCGCATCCAGCAGCGGATGGGGCTGGCGGGTTGCCGCCATCACCAGCATTTCCGGCAGCCGCCCCGCCTCGCGCGCGTCGGTCAGCAGGCGCAGGCCCTCGGCGAGGAAGCGCTGTTCCACCTTACGATGTTTCTTCTCACGCAGCGAGCGGAGGAACTTTACCGTGGGGTTCGAAAAGCCGGTGATGGTGCGGCGCATCGAACCGCCTCAATCCTCGCCGAACCGGTCCCTGACCAGTCCGACCAGCTTGCTTAGTGCCGCTTGTGCATCATCGCCGGTCACGCAAATTTCGATAGAATCACCCCGCGCCGCGCCCAGCATCATCAGCCCGAGGATCGAGCCGCCCTCGGCCTCCGTGCCGTCCTTGCTGACTTTCACGACCAGCGTGTCCGGGAATGCCGCAACAGTGTTGACGAATTTGGCGCTTGCCCGGGCGTGCAGTCCGCGTTGGTTGGCGATTTCAACCGTTTCGCGGACGCTGCTGCTCATACATGCTGGCCCAGATATTCCGAGGCGATGGTGATGTAGTTGCGTCCGGCGTCGCGCGCGGCGGAGGCGGCGTCGCGCAGCGACATGCAATTGCGCGCCTTGGCCAACCGGATCAGCATCGGCAGGTTGATCCCGGCGATCACTTCGACCTTGCCGGCCTTCATCAGCGAGATTGCGAGATTGGAGGGCGTGCCGCCGAATAAATCGGTGAGGATGATCGCACCATCACCGCTGTCGACGGCGGCGATGGCCGCGGCAATTTCGCGGCGGCGTTTTTCCATGTCGTCGTGGGGCCCGATGCACACGGTCGCGATGGCCTCTTGCCGGCCGACGACGTGTTCCATCGCACGCACAAATTCCACGGCGAGATTGCCGTGGGTTACCAGAATCAAACCGATCATGCGGACGAAGCGCTCCGAAGTCCCTGCGGTTGCACCTGGATTGTTGGCGGCATCTTCATCGCGGCTGCGCCTCCTCAAGGAGGTCAGCCGCACGCGAGCCCAGGTTGCGGTGTAGCAATGTGGGGGAAAATCCGGCTGGGCGCAAGGCACTGGCCAATTCTTCGGCGAAGAAAACCGAGCGGTGACGCCCTCCAGTGCAGCCAAGCGCAATGTTTACATAGGCTTTGCCCTGGGCCTGATAGCGCGGCAGCAGGAACAGGACGAGGTCGCGAATTCGGCTGAACGCCTCGGAAAAGGAGGGGTCCTTGCGGATAAAGGCGGCGACAGCCGAATCTTTCCCGGTCTGCGGCTTGAGGTCCGGGTGCCAGTGCGGATTGTCGAGAAAGCGCATGTCGAACACCAGATCGGCGACCGGCGGCATGCCGCGGGCAAAGCCGAAGCTGGTCAGGGTGACAGTCATAACCGGGCCGGAAGCGTGGACAAATTTCTCCCGCATCACCTGGCTGAGATCGTTGGCCGAATAGGCTGATGTGTCGATCACCATGTCGGCCCAGCGCCGCAGCGGTTCGAGCAGTTCGCGCTCCGCCCGGATCCCGGCGGCGACCGGCATGTCCTGGGCGAGGGGATGGCGGCGGCGCGTCTCATTGTAGCGGCGTTCGAGTTCGGCGCTCGAGCAATCGAGGAAAAGGGTTGTCAGTTCGATGTCGCTGCGCTTGGTCAGCCGCTTCACCCGTTCAATCATGTCCTGCGGATTGAAGCCGCGAGTGCGGGCATCGAAACCGATCGCCAGCGCAGCCGGTTCGGCCGGTGTCTGCGGAGCCGCACCGTCAAGCAGCCGACCCAGCAAGCGCACCGGGAAATTGTCGATGGCTTCCCAGCCAAGGTCTTCGAGCACTTTGAGCGCAGTCGTCTTGCCCGCACCAAGCAGGCCGGTCACCAACAGCACGCGCTGCCCCGGGTTGCATGGACCCGTCTCTTCCGAAGCGGTAGACATGGACCGGAGCTTTTGCGCCG